>DATNKA010000962.1:0-2816 GCA_035603655.1 Candidatus Acidiferrales bacterium
GGATCTGTACCCAAAAAGGCGCCAGCGTCCCGGAGCATTTCCGGAATGACGGTAAATCGTCAATCCTCTGATCGACGGCAGATTAGTCCTGAATAGTCGGCCAGTGTTTACAAATCAAGTCCACCTGTACGTATAACCGATTTCGAGGAGGATTGGAGCGGCAATCGTCGAGCTCGGCAGCAGGTTGCCGTAATGCCTACCTGAACGGACATGTGGCTGGGGTAACGGGGTTTTCGTCAGTAACCGGTAGAAAAACACGACCGGCCTTGTCAGGACTATTCGTAGGAATTCAGGAGTGCCAACGCGAATCCTCACCGGGCGTTGGATAATGAGTTCCGGGGTGAAAGCGCGTTGATAAACGAAAAGCACAGCATGCATACCAACGAAGATTCATTGAACCGCGGCTTGCGAGAACGCCACATTCGCCTTATGGCATTAGGCTCGACGATCGGTGTCGGTTTATTCCTCGGTTCCGCCAGCGCGATCAAGCTCGCCGGGCCTGCGATCCTGCTCTCCTATGTACTGGGCGGAATCGCGATCTTCATCATTATGCGCGCTCTCGGCGAAATGGCCGTACATCAGCCGGTTGCGGGCTCCTTTAGCCGCTATGCGCAAGACCATCTTGGTCCCCTGCCGGGTTATCTGACCGGTTGGAACTACTGGTTCATGTGGGTGGTCACCTGTGTCGCGGAAATCACCGCGGTCGGAATCTATATGGGCGTCTGGTTTCCCTCTGTGCCGCAATGGATCTGGGCACTGATGGCGCTCGTAGCGATGAGCGCCGTCAATCTGGCAGCTGTCAAAGCCTACGGCGAATTCGAATTCTGGTTTGCCATGATTAAAGTGGTCACGATTGTGGTGATGATTGTGGCCGGCGCCTGCATGATTGTGTTCGGCCTGGGTAATCACGGTGTCGCTACAGGCGTCAGCAATCTCTGGAAACATGGCGGGTTTTTCCCCAACGGCGGGTTTGGCATGCTGATGGCTTTGCAGATGGTGATGTTTGCATATCTTGGCGTGGAGATGATCGGAGTTACCGCCGGCGAAGCTACCAACCCCAGAAAGTCGATTCCCGATGCGATCAACTCCGTCTTCTGGCGCATCCTCATCTTCTATGTGGGCGCCCTCTTCGTGATCCTGGCGATCTATCCGTGGAACGAGATCGGTACGAATGGCAGCCCATTCGTCATGACGTTCGAACGGCTGGGCATCAAATCTGCGGCAGGGATTATCAATTTCGTGGTGCTCACCGCCGCCCTGTCGTCGTGCAATGGAGGGATCTATAGCACGGGGCGCATGCTATATAACCTCGCGAAACAAGGGCAGGCGCCGCGGCTCTTTCAAAACACTTCACCAGGCGGTGTGCCTCGCCGGGCGATTCAGGTATCCAGTATCGCCTTGCTGTTTGGGGTATTGCTCAACTATCTGGTGCCGGCAAAGGTCTTTGTGTGGGTCACGTCGATTGCAACCTTCGCCGCCATCTGGACCTGGACCGTTATACTACTGTCGCAAATGAAATTCCGGAAAAGCCTGAGCGAGACAGAACGCGATCGGCTGGCTTTCCGCATGCCTTTCTATCCCTACAGTTCGTGGCTCGCATTAGCTTTCCTGGCGCTCGTCATCGTATTGATGGCCTATTTCCCGGATACCCAGGTAGCTTTGCTCGTCGGCCCACTGTGGCTAGTGCTGCTGACAGCGCTTTTCTATGGGTTCAGACTCAATACCACTCGCACCCGGAGTTCCATTTCCGCCGAGCCTTCATTTCCTCACGGTTCATCTGATGGGGCGCCTTAGACCGCATGAGCCCGAAAGTTCCATGTTCGGTGGCTCGTCGTTTGGACCGATAGGGAAAACAAACCCTGCGAGGCCCTCTTCTGCGTCAATTAACGAGAAACCCTTGCGATACCCAGCCAAACGACTGATGAGGCAAAGGAAAAGGGATGACTCTCGCCCCTGTCATCTCGCTCGCCGCGCCTGCTCCAGCGCGCGGTGGGGCAGGCCCTGGGAGTGAAGTCGACTGCTGATCAAACGCCCTGGTAAACCAGCCCGGTGAAAGCGGATGGGGTGATTAAGAACTGCCCCCACTTGGCATCAAAGGCAGCGGTTGGCTTCGCGTCAATCACTTCGAAGACGGTCATCCCTTGTTTCTTCAGGCCGGCGACCTTTTCCCGAATGGCCACGAGCATATCGCGGAATTCCATCAGGTCTGCCCTGTTTCCTATCGGGCCGTGCCCGGGAACGACAATGGTGTCGGCCGTAACTGAGTCAACATTCTGTTGGGCGGCCCGGATCTGTCCGTCGATGCTTCCGCCTGTGGAGTAGTCAATAAATGGGTAGACGCCATTCCACCAGGTATCGGCCACCAGAAGGATATTGGCCTCTACAAAGTTCACAGAAATGTCGCTGTCGGTGTGACCCGGATCATACCTCTCGAGAGTGATTTTTGTATGGTTGAGATGCATCTCGTGCCGGATATCGAATGTGCTTGTGGGCAGAGCACCAGCTGGCCGAGCGGGAAAGTCCCAATCCCACCCCGCTACACGCGTCATCACCGAAAGGTGCTTCCTGGTGTTCTCCTGCGCGGTGATGGCGGCGCCGGCAGAATGCAACCATTGGTTGCCATCCGTGTGGTCGGTGTGCCAGTGGGTGTTGATCAGATGCCGGATAGGGTCCTGACTGATGGAGTCAAGCGCAGCCGAAATTCTGGGCTGAGATACGGAGAAACCGGCGTCGACGAGGAGCTTTCCGTCTTTGCCGGTCAGAACCGTGATGTTTCCTCCCGAGCCCTCGAGGACGGCAATATTTCGCCGCAGCGG
>DATNKA010000963.1:0-8565 GCA_035603655.1 Candidatus Acidiferrales bacterium
AAGGCGGCCGTAGGGCTCGCACTGGCATCGGTGGCGACCATCGGAGCCGCGTTGTATTGGCTTGACGCGAATCCCTTCCGGCCCATCGCTGCGACTAATGTTGATCCCGTGATTGCTTTCCTGAACCGTGATGGCCACGACGCCTATCGCTATATCACCCTTGGCTTTGGAAGCGAACTGGCGAAAGTTTCTACCTACACCAATGCCAGCAGCGTGGATGGCGACTATAACTCCGCCCGGCTCTTGCCCGAGATGACGAATTACGGATCGGCGCAGCTCACCAATGCGAAATTCTATGGCTCGGCAGGGATGGCTTCTCTTCGGGCGATGCTCGAACATGCTGACCGCTATGGCTTGAAATATATCTTTGTGCACGATTCCTATTACGAGCCGCTGCTCACCTTTGTTGGATGGCGAAAGATTGAGACTTTCGGTAACGGCGAAATCACCGCGTGGGCGAAAGAGGACGTTGCTCCCGCGCACAAAATTGAGTCGGATGCGGTTCCCGCGCCCTGGCAAGGGCTGCTATGGGGAATATTGCCAATCGGTGTCAGCTTTCTGGCCATCTTCCTTGAGCTGTTCTTGCCGGAGACGCGGCGTGTGCCCGTTGGCTTAAGAGTTCCAGTCGGTTCTGAAAATCGTGAACATAGCTTGGCCTCGTAGCGGCCCGAAGGATCCTCATGAAGTATGCACTGCCAGTGGTTCTCGTCGCGGTAACCGCAGCCCTGATGGTCCTCGGTCTCTATGGGACCGGGCAGGCCGGGGGCACGGTTGGCGTAACCAAGGGATCTGCTCTACACACGGCCAAAGCGGACACGCCCGATCAGGGTCTGGCGAACCTCTTGGCAGACGTGCAGCGGCGCAATTGGGATCGCGCCTTTGCCGACGTCTCGTCGTCCAGCGGTATCACGGAACAGGCTTTCATCCAGGATTGGATGGGATCGAACGGGAGTTTGCGTTCATTCTCCAGCCTGGAAGGTTTTGATGCACGCCCGCTTCATGCCACCAATGATGAAGCGCAAATGCGCGTGCGCTTGCATTTTTCAACTCCCGTCGGACCGCTGGAAGATGTTCGCGATTTTCGTTTGATCCGTGAAGGAGAGGTTTGGAAGGCAGTCTGGCCGAAGGTTCAGGTGCCCAGCGTACCGGCGGAAGTGATTCCGGTTACTTTCCTTCGGTGGGACTTGGTCACTGGCGGTGCCGATGAGGAGTGGGGAGCCAGGAACATCGATGCGCCCCACGTGCGAATTATTTCCATGAATGCCGTGGATACCGCCACCGGCGCCGTAGTCATGGGTGAAGTGACGAACGAGGACACGGTTCCAGCCTTTGTGACCGTGAACGCAACCCTGGTCGATGCTGCCGGAAACGCGATTGACGAAGAGAGCAGCTTCGATAAGATCGCCCACGTCCTGCTGCCCAAACAGGTCACGCCTTACAGAATCGACTTTCCCAATTTGCATCTCAGAAATGTCAAGAACGTTCGCATGGACGAGAAGGCCACTCTGGTTCCCGCATCTGCTGACCCGGTAATTGGAGTCATGAATCAAAGAATAGAAACCGACGTGCAAGGCAAGAGCGTTCTTCACGGCGACTTGCTGAACCAGGGTGGACAGACGGTTAACATTCCGCACGTCATCGCCAGCTTCTACGACAACAATGGCAAAGTGGTGTGGGTCTCCGACGGTTACGTGGATCGGGCCCTGCTGCCGCAGTCGTCCCAGTCCTTCGCGGTTGAAATCCCGAAGAATTTATCGACGGCGGTGCATAGTTTTCATGTGGTGGTAAACCAATACAGTTTGGGTAAGTCCTAACATGGCTCGCCTGGTTCGAATCTGCGCGCTGATGTATCTGGCTACAGCCTGCGCGAGCGCGTGCGCAGCCCAGGACCTTCGTGTTCCAGACTCCGCCGTCGCCGGAGAAGAGACTTCGATTTCGACCACGGGAAGCGGCAAGGCAACTTTCTATCTCGCCGGGCCGGGAGTGTCGCGCAAGAACCAAGTCGCACTTGGCGAAGAGGTCCGTCTAAGCGCGCACGATTTACGTGACGCCGGTTACTATCTTGCGATTCTGTGCTCGGAAACTTGTCGGAGCGCCAGTTTCTACGTGCGCGCCGGGAAGCCCGCCAGCTTGAGTTTTATCGTTCACCCATCGCGCGTGCCGGTGGCACAAAATGAGGCGGTAAATGGCGTGGCATTCCCCTTTGACCAGTATCGCAACATGGTGCTCGCGCCGGTGAACGTCAACTTCCAATTGAAGGCTAAAGACGCCTCGCTATTTTCTCGCGCAGTCCCCACCCAGAACGGAGTGGCCTGGTTTCGCACTGCATCCGGCAAGTCCGCCGGCGCACTCCAGGTAGTGGCTTCTCTGGATGACCTGACGACGCGGCGGGCTGTGCAACAGGTCGCTTCGGATCCCTGCAACCTGCGCATCACCGGCCAACGTACGAAGACAGGGATCCTCGTCCAAACCGAGCCGGTTCACGATTGCTCCGGAAATGTATTGCCCGACGGCACGATCGTTACCTTCACCGCAACCGGGCCTGAGGGGAGAGACACGGTGGACGCTCCGATCAAGCAGGGAATAGCTCGCGCTCAAATGGATTCTTCCGGTACGACGACAATCTCGGTGGCCTCCGGGGTAGTGATGGGAAATGAAATTCGCGTCGGAGCCCAGCCGTGAAGCGATCAGAGAAGTTCGTACTTAGCTTTCATTTTTCACTATTTCTCGCTGGCGTCTTGTTGCTCGTTCCCGCACTCAATTCCTACGCGGCCGACGCCGCGGTCGAAGTCCAACTGGATGTGAAGAAAGCTGCGCCGCGCGCTATCGAGGAATTAACTGAACGTGGAATCCTTCGCGACTATCGCTTCGCGTGGACGAGCATGGCCCAGGCACTTCAGTTCAATACTTTCGATCCGCTGGAAGGACCGTTCTCGGGAGAAGCCAAGCGCTGGCTTCGGCAGACGGTTACCAGCCAGCAGCAATCGGGTTTGAGCCACCGCTACACGGATCAAAATCACCGCGTGGAGGCGGTGTTTTATTCCCCCGAGGGCGATGTCGTGGAACTGCACGACACCGCCCAATATCACCTGCAGATTCTCGATGGCGAGAAGAACATCCACGACGAAAATGTGGTGGTGCACTACGTTGTGCTCATGACTCCCGCTGCTGATCGTTGGACGATTCGCCAGTTGCAGGCGGTACCGCAATTTTGAGTACTTAGGCCTCGGCGGCCGCCGTCATCACGCGAATCCGCCGCCCGCGCCCTGCCAACCGCACCCCCGCTCGAAGCATCTTAATAACTCTGGGAAGGCCGGAAGAATGGAGTCGTCATTTGCCGCGGTGGTTGCTAGGTTTTACTATTTGTCTGTTTGTGATGGCGAGCGGATGCTCCACGCTCGGCGCCCATCATATGCTGCCGCAGAATGCGATGGCGCCGGGAGTTTCCCCCAAGTTGCTCGCGGTGTATATGCCTTGGTTCGGCGATCATACCCACATGGATGTTGGCTATTCCAGCCAGGATCCCGCGGAGCTACGCAAGCAGATTCAGCAAGCTCGCCAGATGGGGATCTCCGCTTTTGTGGTCGACTGGTATGGCGAGAGCAATCCATACTCCGATCATAACTTCGCTCTGATGCAGGCGGCGGCGAGCGAGAGCCACTTCCGGGTCGCTTTGCTGTACAACGAAGCGCAAGATCAGGATGATGATGCGCAGACGACCGATGCGGAAATCGCATCCCTCGACAAAGCCTACAAGAGTTATATCGGGCCAACCGCGAAATATCGGGAGGCTTATCTCACCTACAACGGGCGACCGGTTATTTTTATTTTTCCGAAGGGCGGCCACGTCGACTGGAACCGGGTACGCGAACACTGCAGCAGTTGGGAGAATCCACCCCTTTTGATCTATAAAGATGACCCTCCTGCGAAGTTTGCCGATGACTTCGCCGGGTCCTACGCCTGGGTGCAGCCCGGCCCCGGAGGATGGGCCGCTGACGGCAGCAATTGGGGCCAGGCGTATCTAGATAATTTCTACAAGACTATGCAGAACAAACATCCTGACAAGATTGCGGTCGGCGGTGCCTGGCCGGGATTCGATGATTCCGCTGCCTCGTGGGGGCTCAACCGGCACATACAAAGTGACTGCGGAAAAACCCTCGACGAAACTTTGAATTTTTATCAACGGTATTACGACAGCTCCAAGCCGCTTCCGTTTCTTCTCATTGAAACCTGGAACGACTATGAGGAGGGAACCGCAGTCGAACGCCGGACCGCCACCACCGATTGCGGGAACGAGGCCAAGCTACGCTCCGGTTCGCATTGAAGGGCAGGAGGAGCCAGTTCAACAACCCGAGGGCAAATTTTCACATCGAAGAACGCCTGTGATGTCCTCGGCGATAAGCGGCAGAGCAAAACGAGTCGAAACTATGGATAGCTCGAAAAATTCGACCAAGTGCCTTACCCTCCTCTCAAAATTGTTGCTGGGGCTCGCGGACAGTAATGTCCCGGCCTCGCCAAAACACCGCGAAGACATTGGCAGGATGGTCTCCACATTCAGCCCGCAGGATTTTGGCGAGCTTTGGAGTCTGGCAAATTCTCACCACGTGATCGCGCGCACCTTTCCTGTTTTGCATCCAGCGATGCTGGCTCACGGCCATGATCGTACCGAGTGGGTTGACCATGCGCTGACGAACGAGAGAGCCCGCATCCGGCACGCATTGTCTTTTCTTTTCCCTATCTGTGAGGCGCTGAAGGAGGTGGGTGACGTCATTGTCATCAAGTCGCTCGATCACTGGCCGGATTTGGGTAACGATCTTGACCTTTACAGCAATGCTGAGGGCTCTGACATTGTAGCGGTCATGCAGAAGCGCTTCAAAGCGCGCCCGGACGAACGAAGCTGGGGCGACCGCCTGGCAAACAAACGGAATTTCATCGTTCCTGGCCTGCCCGAACTGGTCGAAGTCCACATCTCAAGGTTGGGACAGACTGGTGAACAGGTCGCGATTACAAACTCCCTGGTCTCGCGAGCCGGCACTGTTAGGTTCGGCGAACCAGGCTTCGACGGACAAAATTTCCGCGTGCCGGCTCCCGAAGATCGCCTCATCCTCAGCACTCTGCAACGCATGTATCGCCACTTTTATTTACGGCTTTGTGACATTGCTGATACTGCCTGCCTGGTGGATTCAGGAACAATCGATTACTCATATCTCAAGAATCTGGCTGAATCGGCAGGCCTTTGGGATGGACTCGCAACCTATCTGGTAACCGTCTCCGGCTACGTTAAGACCTATCGCGGAGAAGACCTTCCCCTGCCGTCGCTGGTAACGGATGCCGCCCATTTCGGAAATGAGAGGGTCTATTTCAAGAAAAAATTCCTGCGCATCCCGATTTTCCCTCAAGCTGCCCGATTCTATGCATCAGAGTGGAAGAGATTGCTGCTGAATGGAGATCTCCAAAGTACTATGCGGCTGAGCCTGCTGCCGGGCTTGGCGGCGGCAGCGGCGTTGGAACTGAAAATTACCGGTAGCGATAAGGGAATTTGGTGACCGCGGCATCAAGTTCTACCACAGTTCTAGGGAGTTCACGGTATTGCGATGGAATAAGTGGAATCCTATCGTAAAGCAGTCAGAGTAGGACTTGAGTGGAAGGTATTGAACGATCAGCACTCTAAGGGTCGCGTCCCTGGGCGAGCCTCGATCGAAGATTTCTGAAGTGATCGCGAAAGGACGGCGACGTGGTTCGCATTCTCGTAGTCGATGATAATCCGGCAGTGCGACATTACTTGCGTTCGCTGCTCGAGCAGCAGAGTACGTGGCGGGTTTGCGACGAGGCTCGCACCGGCGGGGAAGCCATCCAGAGGGTCAAGAAAAATCCGCCCGACATGGTCTTGCTGGATTTTCAGATGCCAGACCTCAACGGCCTCGACGTAGCCCGTGAGATCTCAGGCCTTTTTCCTGAAATCCCGATCCTGATGGTAACGGTGCATTTGTCCAAACAGTTGGCTGAAGAGGCGCGTCGTGCCGGGATACGCGGGGCCTGCGCGAAATCGGATGTGGGCTCCATCGTGGAGGCGGTAGATGCGCTATTGCACGCCAAAACTTATTTCCCTGCCAGTGTTTCGATCGAGAACTAAGCTTCGCAGGCCGCGCAACGCAGAATACAGTATTCCCTGTATTCGGGACCAGCCCCCACCATGCTAGTTTCAATACGAATTACGCCTGCGGAACTGTCTGACGGGTATCATTAGAAGTCTGCGGTAAACGAGAATGCGAAAGTCAAATAATTGAATAGAAGTCTGCGGCGAAAACTGAGGAACCCAAATCAGCCGGCCGTGGAGCAGTCAAGAGGTTTGCACGGTGCAGCATCGGGGAAATGAAAACTGTATGGCGGTTCGCATCCTGCTTGTGGACGATCATCCTATCGTAAGGCAAGGGCTGAGAACTCTACTCCAAGGTCGGGGCGATTGGGAAGTTGTAGGGGAAGCCTCCGACGGAATGGAAGCGGTGGAGAAAGTCGAAAGTTTACAGCCCGACGTGGTGGTCCTCGATGTCACCATGCCGCGTATGAACGGTCTTGAAGCCTGTCGCTTGATTCAACAAAAGCACAAGAACGCTGGTCTTGAGGTCTTGTTCGTAACCCAGCATGACTCCCCGCAGATGATGCGCGAGGCCCTCGATGCGGGAGCCCGGGGGTACGTCGTGAAATCGAATGCGGCCCGCGATTTGCTCGAGGCAGTGGAGTCAGTCAGTCAGCATCGCGTATTTACGGCATTAGCCCGAAGCCCACAAGCCTCGGGATGAAAGGCTGGACGCGGGAGTCCAGCCTCGTCGAACTCAGAAGGATCGGTACCGGAGGACAATCTGCCATGAAATTGCGAATCCTGTTAGCCGACGATCATGAAATCGTGCGTCGAGGATTGTGTGCGCTGCTTCAGAAACATGAAGGCTGGGAAATTTGCGGAGAGGCATCGGACGGCCGCGAAGCGATTGAGATGGCCAAGCGTCTGAAGCCCGACGTGGTCATTGTCGATATCGGGATGCCCAGCCTCAACGGCCTGGACACTACCCGCCAGCTCATGCAGTATGATCCGCAGTTCAAAGTCATCGTCCTTACAATCACCGATTCCGATCAGGTCATCCGCGAGGCGCTCGACGCCGGGGCCCGCGGTTTTGTTCTGAAATCCGACGCGGCTCGCGACCTCGTCTCCGCCGTGGAAGCCTTGCAAAGCAAGCGCATGTTCTTCACGCCGCGAGTGAACGACCTGGTACTGGCGGGATTTCTGGACAAAGGGCACGTGGTCGCACGCAATGAGCCACCCAGCCTGCCCACTCTTACGGTTCGGGAACGTGAGATTACCCAGCTGCTGGCTGAGGGGAAGAGTTCCAAGGAAGTAGCAACCCTCCTTAACCTGAGTACCAAGACGGTTGAGACTCATCGCAGCAACATCATGCGAAAACTCAGTCTGCACTCGATTCGGGATCTAGTCGTATACGCCATCAAAAACAACATCATCCAGATTCAGATGCCCACGCAGATTCACTCTGCGGCTGAAACCCCGGTCGCTTAGTCCGAGAAGCGATAACTTCACTGTCGCGGAAACGCGACCACGAGAGTTCTAAGAGCTCGCGGTTTTCAGCCGCGCGCCAAAGCTGAATGCGAAGCGGCATGGCAGGAATCTGATGTATTGACTTGCTATCCCGAATACTCTGTTCTAGTAGCGGAGGGGGAAATCGTGCACCTTTCCACCCAACGTACCGCGAAGCACGGCCGATGGCGGTTGATCGCTTTAGTCCTTTGCCTCTTCCTGACTGCGGCTTTCGTAACTGTCCGGCTGGTCATTGCCCGCGCTCAACCTATCCTCCGTACGCGCCTGATCCAGACCTTATCGAATCGATTCCAGAGCAAGGTGGAGCTGACGAGCCTTGATGTGTCCGTGATTCGCGGGCTCGAGGTTTCGGGAAGCGGACTGAAGATCTATGGACCAACCGATCCGAATCCCTACGAGTCGGGCGTGCAGGCACTGATCACTTTGCAGGAATTCCACTTTCACGCCGACATCCGAAACTTGTTTCGTTCCACCGTACACGTGGACACGGTCTACTTGAAGGGCCTGGACCTGAACATTCCCCCGAAGGAAAGTCGGCCGGAATTTACTAAGAAAATGAGATCGCAAACGCGGAAGATGTCGGTCGTCGTCGACAGGTTCGTTTGCGAAGACACAAGGCTGCTGATCAACAACTCCAATCCCAGCAAACCGCCGTTGGAATTCGCCATCAGTCATTTGAAGATGAACGACATTGGTCCCGGCCAGCCTCTGCACTTCGATGCGACGCTGGTGAATCCGAAGCCAGTTGGAAATATTCAATCAACCGGGTTGTTCGGCCCGTGGCATGAAGACGATCCGCGTGACACGCCGGTGCAGGGCGATTATTCCTTCAGCAACGCCGATCTGGGCACGCTGAAGGGCATTGGAGGAATACTCTCCTCGACCGGCAGGTATGCGGGAACGCTCAGCAATATCGTGGTCGATGGAACCACCGACACACCGGATTTTCGCGTCACCAC
>DATNKA010000964.1:0-18671 GCA_035603655.1 Candidatus Acidiferrales bacterium
GCGCCCAGGATTCAGTCGTGACGACGACTAGCAGTATCAAGCTCCATAGTTTCGCTACCGCAAAAGCTCTTCCGCTTGCGGAGGGTAAGCTCTCATAGTCAGCCCGCGTTACCACTAATTCTGTTCCGTGCTCCATTCTCATTTTTGTTCTCTGCATCGTTTCTCTTTTTCGAGTGTCCTCGTCCTCGTCCTCTCCTCCTGCTTCTGCTCCTGCCGGCTTGTAACTCAGAGTCGGGAATCCACTCGATCTTCATGCGGCACCCCGTCTGCTTCTGTTCGCTCGCTGTTCCATCGGAGTGCCTGGCAATACGCTGCCCCGACAACTCTGCGGGGCACGTCCAGCAAAAGCGCGCTATCGCCAATCGAGGCGTGTTGTATTCCCCGTAGCACCAATGCGGAACGGGCCAGAGGGTCAAGCGCAGCAAGGATGTCTCGTGGATCGACATTCCGCAACGACATGATCTGATCGTCGGAAAGCACGTCATCGTCACAGTGTTCGGAGGATGAATCCACATAGCGGCTCGCCGAGGCGGAAATCTGATCGCGGACTTCCCTCACCGCCGCCCGCACGGTTGCATAGGTCGCCCACCCGATGAGCCAGTCGCGAAACACACTGCTGTAGCTCGCGGACAGAGCGCTCGCGTTTACAACCGCCAGGTCCGCGAGAGCGCCGTCTCCGGTAATGAGCAACGCGATCCAGTACAGATAATCGCGTTGCTCAGCGAACGCCGATTGGATCTCAACACTCGAGGCAAGGCCGCCCTTGGTCCGCTCCGTTTGTTCTCGCTCGGTTGAATGAAACCATTCCATGACGGGCCTCTTACTCTGAATAAACGCCACGGGCTCTCCTGCGCGGACGGGGCGAAATGCGGTGAAGCAACATCTCCGCGATCTCGCGGGTCCCCTTTTCAGAATCGTCCAATGCGGCTACCAGTGCCTGGTAGGCTGCAAGGTTTCGCCAGTGGTGCCACTCCAGATGGCAAGCAAATAAGTACAGCGGATCCTGGGTTCGGGCGATAGTGGAGGCTTCCGATAACGATTGTTCCGATAACCAGGTGTACGCCAAACCGCCGCTGACCGCGCCCATACTCACATTCTCCCGAGCTTCTTGCTTTCCCTGTGTTCGCATGGCACTTCCACCCTTTCGTTGCCGGTCTGCATCGCCAGATCGGCGAAGGTCTAAAAAACGTCTGCGAACGCATTACATCGCCCGGGGGAGGGCCCCGGCGCATTTCGGCGCCATCGGCAAATGCAGGCGTTCGCAGATGTGCAGGGGATAACAGTTCTCAGCCACAAACTCCCCTCCAATTCGCGCTAACCACAACAACACCTCCTCACCCGTCACGTCGACGAATGTCACCTCCGATAAATTCACAACAAGTCGCAGCGGAATCTTGCAGCGCGTCACCAGATCTCTTGTGTCCCGGGCGAATTCCCTGACGAAGCGGCCTTCCAGTCGCATGGTCACAGTGTCCCCAATATCGTGGTATTCGACACGCAACATCGATAATCTCCATCGGCGAGTCTTTCTCAATCTCAATCCGCAGCACCAGACAGTGCAGCCGGCATGCCATCGGAGGTTGGCCCTAAGTTATTGGTGGTGCAGACGCGCCGGATGTGATCTGGGTGGCTGCCCTGCCCTATTGCGGGCGATGCCTGAATGTGGGCAGAGTGTTACCGCGACGCCAGGCCTGCGCCCGAAGGGAGTTCCAGCACGAATTGATCGTCCATAATGGGACCATTGATGGTCAGTTTCATTACTACAAGCTTGATCGAGTACTCCTCCTGTGGTCGCCACATTTGTATATTCGTTGGGAAAAACATCCCATTGAATTCCCTATATTCGTCGTAGTGAACGTCGGTGACGATAGACCCATGTTCGTCATAAAAGACTTGCTGGTGTGGCCGCAGATCAGTTCGGTCAAACACAACCTTGCGCGATAGATACCACCCGCGGCCGTTCTGTTTAATGATGTTGAGCGTATAGTCGGACTGCAGCGCCAGTTTTCGCTCTCCAGGATCGATCACCTCATGCTCGCCCCCTTCCAGTACGGCAAGCTCACTCTGCGGGTCAACAGCTTGCACTAGCAGGGCGTCAACGATCACTTGTGGTCGTAGATTTCCTAGCGGCTGCATGGATGATCTCGCTTGGTCGCTGTTACCGGCAACGAACTGGTTCCTGGAAGGAATCCACAGTTTGAACTCGTGACCGTTATTTGCTAAATCGAACACCTGGTTCTGCATAATCGGGAACAGTCCGATCATCCGCAACGACGACGGCTTCCGCGCCAGGATGTAGCCACGGATCTCCTGAAATTCAGTGATCTTGCCCAGCTTGCCGCCGCCCACGGCAGCTGTAAGGCCGACTGTCGCCTTTAACGTCTGGATCTCGGAGGCTGCGGCGTTGATGCGTTCGATTAGGTCCTTCTCGCTCGCTGTCTGAAGCTGCGCTGTGCTCGTGCGCACCGCAACTGGACGGGATCGGGAGAAACAGCCGCCAAGCGGAACCACGGCGAGCAGTAATGAGGCGATCGGTAATAAGACGATACGTGAACCCCGAGAGCCACCCATCATGACGCTCTTTGTCCGTCTTCCGTTGCGGAGATACGGCCTCCCATCGGCGAGTCCCTTCGCGGCTCCGCCGCATAGGACAATGCAGGCAGAGTGCCATCAAAAGTTGGACGTAAGTTGTTGCGAGTACAGGGGGTCAGAGCATGACGCTGCTCGCCGTCATGCCCTACCGCGGGCGGTGCCCGAATGTGGGCAGAGTTGGAGACTGGTTCGAAAGCTAAGCGCGGTCCCCATCTCGGGCCGTCGATGGTTGGGAGCGCGTCGGTCTCAGTAGTCGGCCTTTGTGACGTTGAGTCGCCGCATTTTGTTTTGCAGGGTTGTACGCTTCAGCCCGAGACGTTCCGCGGCTGCTCCCGCACCGGAGATTCTTCCCGATGCCGCTTTCAGCGCATCGATGATCGCTTGCCGCTCCGCTTCCTGGAACGTTGATACTGCAGCGGTATTGCGGACGGATGACTTCTTGAGTTCAGCCAGGGGAACATTCAGCTCGTCACCCTGCGTCAGGATGACGGCGCGCTCAACGAAGTTCTCCAGCTCTCGGACGTTGCCGGGCCATGGCGCATTGCTCAAGGCATCCATTGCGGGCTTGGGGATTGACTTAATGCGTTTCTGCATCCGACGCGACAACCGCGAAACAAAATAGTGAACCAGCAGCGGGATGTCCTCGCGTCGCTCACGAAGTGGTGGTATCTCAATCGGAAAAACATTAAGCCTGTAAAACAGATCCTCACGGAATTGATTGTTGCGGATCATCATCGACAAATCTCTATGGGTCGCCGCGATAAGGCGAACGTCGACATGAATGGTCTTGTTGCTGCCCAGCCGCTCGAATTCTTGTTCCTGCAACGCGCGCAGCAGCTTCGGCTGCAACTCCAGACTAATGTCGCCGATTTCATCCAGGAACAAAGTGCCGTGATCGGCAAGCTCCAAACGTCCGCGCTTCTGCATCAATGCACCGGTGAATGCGCCCTTCTCATGTCCGAAGAGCTCGCTTTCGACCAGCCCGGATGGAATGGCAGCACAATTGAGCCGTACAAACGTCCGGTCTCGTCTTGGGCTAAGGCTATGAACGGCGCGGGCAATCAGTTCTTTCCCGGTGCCCGTCTCGCCGCGCAGCAAGACCGTAGATCCGGTTGGGGCTACAATCTCAATCTGCTCGAGGACTTTCCGCAGAGCCGGGCTCTTGCCCACGAGATCCTCGAAATTATATTCCGCCTGGATTTCGGATTCGAGATACAAGCGCTCGTCTTCCAGGCGATTTCTCGATGCGCTGAGTCGTCCATACGCGAGCGCGTTGTCCAAGGCGAGGGAAATCTGTGCGCTGATTTGGGACAGAAGGTCGAGATCTTCCTGTCCGAAGTTGTCAGGGCGTCTACTCCCCATGCCAATACGTCCAAGTGGTCCGTTCGAGGTCCCGAGGGGAATAACCGCCAACGCTGCGATCGATTCGGCCTTCAGCCGTTCGACAACTGCCGACGGAAGCTTTTCGATCTCCTCCTGCGACCAGATCTCAGGGGTGCGGCTGCGTATCTTCTCAAGATCCTGATCGGTGACTTTACGGACAGGAATATCCGCAAGAAAACCTTGGCTGCCGGGGAAATCGAGAACCGCACATTCGAGTTGGTTGGACTTTTTGTCGATGAGCCAGAAACCGGTGAAGTCATTCCCAAAGTACTTGCGAATCGATGCTGAAGCGGAACGGAACAGCTCATTGGTGTCCAGCTGCGTTACCACCTGATTGTTGATTTCGAGCAACAGCCGAAGCCGATCGCGCTCCTGTGCTAACTGCCGCTGATAGACCTCTGCAGCATCGGTGGCCAGTGCGCTCTCTAGCGCAACGGCAACGTGCAACGAAACGGAGGTCATCAGTTCCACGTCGTCGGGGCCAAATTGCCCTGTCTGGGCAGTGGCAAATGTCAACGCCCCGAGCTTTTTCCCGGATATCAAGATTGGAAATATGTACGCGCTGTGCGGGATGCCACGCCTGGCTTGCGACGCCAGTTGGGGATACTTTGACATCTCGGCCTGAAGGTCGGGAACGTATATCGGTTTTTGTTCGTCGATTGCTCTTCCAACGGCACTACCGACATGCGGGACCTCAGTGCCAACTTCGACTTGAAGAGCTTCCGGGCTTCGGTCAAACGCTATGAGCCGAACCGAGTTGCCGTTGTCGGACAGGAGGCAAAGACTAACCGAGTCGAAAGCAACCACGCTGGACAATAAACGGCGCAAACTCTGCAGGACAGCTTTCAAGTTGGGCTGGGATGCGATGGCGCCGGACACCTCGAGCAAGGTTCGATATCTGCCGTCCGTTCCGCTTTTTGATTCCATCTCACCCACCAGCATGCTCCTACGCTAGCATACGGCTGACGACAGCCAAAGAATGCAAGCACTGGAGGCGCTGGAGATGAAGCTAACCTGCGGTGATCCCTCCGATGCCACAGATCCAGCGCAGTTGTCGAGAGGCTACCTAGGCACCAAAGTCTTCGGCGTCACCCTATATATAATTGACTGCAAAACCACGGTTGGGATTTGCCACAGGGTCGCATGAGCGACCCGGTTACTTGGAAACCCATCTGGTGGCTTCCGGAAAATATCGGAATCCGCCATTCTCTTGGCATTGCTTTGCTTGGTTGGGATCCCTGAACGTCTCCTGCGGCCGAAGTGTCGGCCTCGTTTCTTGTACCGGCTACAAGCAAATGAGCCGTGTCAATATGTGCGACGTTTGTCTACTCGTTCGGAAAATAGACGCAGAGCGAAACAGCGATTTCGGGTTTCTTCTCAGCCTTCGAAACGTCTGACGAATGCCGGCGAGGATAGCCTCGGGGTTCTCGAATGGGCGAAGTGGCCACCTTTTTTCCTGAGAGAGGAAAGGTCCAGTTAAACCAGACCGTGTCGGGACTCTTCAAGAAGGCTTCCACGCGCTGGTCGGTGCTGATCCCGAGGAATCGCGATCCCGAAACGGTCGCAATAAAGCAGGGGGCGGTCCCAGACGCCGCCATACCTGATTGAACGCACCATTTCTTTCTCGTAAAGATGCTGAGGGAAGCCGAGTTCAATTCGACTCGCGTCGTCGAAGCTCTTCAGTTGTGCGGCGGAGGGTTCCAGATCCAAACTGGCGAGATTGTCCTAGAGTTGAGATACCTTCCGCGCTCCGATGATCGGGATTACTGGCACCGTTCGGTGGCACAACCAGGCGAGTGCGACTTGCGCCGTGCCGCGACCGGTCTGTTCGGAGACCGACTTCACCGCCGATATGATCGGCGCCGCGCGTTGTTCCCCGGGAAGAAACTCCTTCATCCCCTCATTCGTCATCCGCTCGCCGTCGGCCCTGCCCTCACCGTGATACTTCCCGGTTAGAACCCGGCATTTTCCCGCCTCGCGTTTTGGCGGATACGCGATTGCAGCAATCATTCGCAGCGGCCAGTATCAATGCGTTTGGAATATGCCGTGCAGAGATGTCCAAAATGTGGCTACCGCGACAGAGTGGACTGGCCTGCGATCTTGTGGAGAGTGGCATTTGGACTTCTCTATTCGATGTTGTTGTTCGAATTCTACTTTGGGTGCGAGCACCTTCCCAGGACCCGGAGCTATCGATTGGTGGAGCTTGTTGTCGGAAGTTGCAGTTGTTTACTATTCGGGTTCGGAGATACTTGGAAGCGTTTGAGAGACAAAAGGGACCGCAACGAGTATTTGAAGCAGGACCCATCCCCCACGGAGCGCGTAAAGAACCATATTAAGCCCCAAACTTCCAGCCAGTAGCCCGGCTCGTAAACTGCATCACGCGCCGCAGGTCGGATTCCTGTTGCAATATTGCCATTACACTCATCCTCCCCTTGCGGGGGAAATTCCAGCGCACAATTCAGCGCACAATGGTGCCGAATACCAGCCCTACTCCTGGGTGGGCGATGGAATGGGAGCGGTCAAACTGCACGCAGAGTACGAAGAACACTATCATCAAGACCCAAGTAGCTAAGTGTAACCATGGAAGGCAACTCTCGGGGAAGAACTGCCGATGCAGTCGCCAAACTTTGATCTCGTTAATCGGCGAGCGAACCGACCTCGGCGAAAACGCCCAAATCGAAGCGACATATTGTTCGCTGTATGGCAGGTGTTGGTTAACCTGGTTGGTAATTCGTTTCAGAACCATCCACTGGGCTACACCAGTGAAATAGAATGTTCCGAAATAAAAAAGAATTTCCATAATGTGTGGAGCTGCAATTGCGATTGCTCGCCATTCAAGCGTAGTGCGCAGTTTCAATTTGTCCACGTTACTTTGGAGTGCAAATGCGGGCTCGCTGACGAGCTAACAGGCCTTAACACTCACCCCTTTCAGCCGGGCCAATGCATTATTGAAAGGTGGAAAGATGGGCCCGGCTTCAGAAAATCGCGGTTTCATAATGCATTGACTCAGCTCTGGGTGCGGTGGCTACAGTTCTTTCGCGCAGTGAAGTTTGAGGCAACTCCAGGCGAGTCGGCTTAATATTTTGTGACAGAGTGTGACAAGATTGGCTTGCGGGGTGTTTGCAAGTTATTGAAAAGATGGTGGAGCTAGTCGGGATCGAACCGACGGCCTCGTCGTTGCGAACGACGCGCTCTCCCAGCTGAGCTATAGCCCCGCACCGAATGGATTTCTACCCGCTCATTTTAGCAGCGTTCCAGTCAGGGCACCAATTGTGCTTGACGAATCCCCCCATCCGCCGTCTAACCTTATAGACAAGGCTGCTGGAGTTTCCAAGATGTTTACGCAACTGAATTGCGAAAAATTCAACAGCCAGCGGAGGGTGCTCGCAAGCTCACTCGCGCTGCATGGCCTGTTGTTCGCATGGCTTCTCCACGCGCCACAGCCGCAACTGTTGAATCCATCGTCGGTCGCACTCGGGCGCAATGGCAGACTGCTCGCGCGGGTATATTTTCCTACTGAATCTGCCGACGATAGCACTAAGAGTTCACCCAGCCGGGCGACTGAAGTCTATCGTCATCAACGGCTGGGGCACGAGAAACTTCTTCTCCAGCGCAACGCCGCGCTGGCCAAGCTTTCCCTCCCGCAAGCCCCGCTTTCACCATCCTCCGCTGAGGACAAATCGAAAACCGCCACGCTTTCAAATCTGGGTCATGGCACACCTGCAGGCCTTCCCTACGGGAGTCTGCCTGGGGGCCCGGTGTACGGGGATGAGATTCGTCCTGCTTTACCGGTTGCTACTGTCGATCCCCTCGTTTATCCCTGGGAACTGCCCGAGTCGGAAGGAAATGTGGTGGTGGAAATCACGATCGACGAGCGCGGAGAGATCGTTCGCAAGACCATTCTCCACAGCATGGGCCCGAAACTCGATGAAAAGTTTTTGGCGGCGCTGGAGAACTGGCACTTTCATCCCGCCACGCGCAACGGCGTCGCCATCGCCTCCAAGCAGGATGCAATCTTCCACTACCGCGCGCGCGGCTGAGCCAAACTGATCGTGAGCTTTTCACCAGGGAGGCACAGAGAAAGCCTCCTATATTTCGTCCTTCTTTGTCGCTGTTTTCTCGGCCCCTCTGTATCTCTGTGGTGAAAAGATCCTCATCACATTCGCCTCCGTTATAATTGAAGTGTGGCCGTCACTACAGTGAAAGAAATCGCTTCTGCGGATTTTCCCACCCGGTGGGGGAAGTTTCGTATCCACGGCTTTCGAGCGGAATTTGGTTCCGACGGAAGCCGGCGGGTTGAAGAAGCCGTCGCCCTGGTGATGGGGGACGTTCATTCCGCTGCTCCGCTGGTGCGCATCCATTCGCAATGTCTCACGGGCGACGTTTTTCATTCTTTGCGCTGCGACTGCCGCCAGCAGCTCGAGATGGCGCTCGGGATGATTCGCGACCTGGGCGCGGGCATACTAATCTACGAACAACAGGAAGGGCGCGGCATCGGCCTGATGGCCAAATTGCAGGCTTACGAGTTACAGGACGCGGGTCTGGATACCGTCGAAGCCAACGAACGTCTGGGCTTTAAAGCCGACCATCGCGACTTTGCGCTTCCCGGCCAGATGCTCAAAGCACTCGGAGTAAGCCGGGTGCGCTTGCTCTCGAACAATCCCGAGAAGGTCGAGGCTCTGGAACAGGCTGGCATCGAAGTTGTTGAGCGCGTACCGTGCGAGGTAATCGCCAGTCCGTACGCCGAAGAATATCTCAAGACCAAGAAGGAAAAGCTTGGTCATCTCTTCTCGTCGCGATAAAACGTCCGCTTTCATCTCCGGATTCATCGTTTAAGAATCTTCTCGAGGGCGGCGCGATTCTTCGCGGGCAGATCGCGGAGCGCGGAGCGTGCCAGTGCAAGATAGACTTCTCGCGTTTCCGGAACCGCGCGCAATGCTCTTAGATGCTTGCTTACTGTGTCGACATCTCCGCGGGCAATCGGACCACTGAAAGATTGAGGCGCGCCCAAAGCCGCATAGTTCGCCAGGGTTTGTCTCAAGATGGGCAGCATCCGCTCTTTCGCTGCGCTTCGAGGGATGCCGGCGGCCACTGCTACCCGTTCACTCGCCGATAGCAGAGCCGTGAACAACGGAGAAAGAAACATCCCCCAGGCGTGGTAGACCTTCTTGTGCCGCTTCCGGATGACAAACGGCAGACCACGCAAATTGAGAACGATGGTGCGCGCGGCTCGCACCGCGCCCGGGTCGCCCTCGATGGCGAAGGGCACTCCTACAAGCGGCGGACGCGATCCGCGAACAAACGTCATCAAGGGATGAACCGAAGCGACCGCAGCCCCGCACCGCCGGAGCGACCGAAGGTCGTCGCTGGTGAGTGCGCCGCTGGAATGCAGCACGACTTTGCCGGTCCAATCTGTTGCTTCTTTGATTCCATTTGCGGCGTCTGCAATCGCTCTATCCGGGACGCAAAACCAAACCACCTGGGCTCGAAGTTCCGCTCCGGCTGTGGCTACTGCCGAAGCACCCACGCTGCTGGCAAGACGCCGAGCCAGCCGCAGGGATGCCGGGCGGCTCCGAGAGACAATTTCCTCGATCCCATATCCCGCTTCATGTAGGGCAACGGCTAACGCACTGGCCAGATTCCCGGCGCCCACGATTGCAATACTCGGCTTCTTCGCCCGCTTTTTTGAAACGCTTTCCGGCATGCCGGGCAGCATAGCAGAATCGAACTTCCAGCTCCGAAGGTCATATCCTGGCGTTCTGTCGGAAGCGCAGAACCGGACCAGGGAAGCATTGTTTTATCTTCTTGGGCCGTAAAACCACTCCGTTCCGGGAGTGGATATAAGGCTTGCTTCTTCGTTGAAGCTATAGCAAAATCTCGTCTTAGCTGGATCTGAAGACCTAACGGTCTGCCGTGACGGAGCTAGTCTCGGTCTGAAAACCAGGCGAATGCAGCAAAGTCACAAGTGGGGTCGGTGCGACCCTTCAGGCGCTAACGTAAGGGTTGTAATCCTAAGCGTAGCCTGAGAATCTTCGCGCTTCAGGGCGGAGAGGTTCAAATTGTTCTCATGGCAAAATCTTCGCGTTCCAAGTCGGTGCCGGTCGAGTCCCGCAAGAGTCCACCAGCCAAAGCAAAGATCTTTTCTTCACGCACCGTGTATCGCGGACCGGTTTTTTGGGTAACGACCGACGACGTGCAGGAACCCGGAGGCGTGCGCGCCCGTCGCGACATCATTCATCACACCGGTTCGGTGGTAATTCTAGCTGTCGACGAATCTCGCTCGATACCGCGGGTTCTTCTTGAACGCCAATATCGCCACGCGGCCAACGATTATCTGTGGGAAATCCCCGCCGGCCGCATCGATAGCGGCGAACAGCCCTTGGCTGCGGCCAAGCGCGAACTTCTCGAAGAAACTGGATACACCGCGGCCCACTGGAGGCGCATCTTTAGGTTTTATGCGAGCCCCGGGTTCGTGGCCGAGACGATGGCGGTATATTTGGCAACTGGGCTTCGAGCCGGAACGGCACGGCCCGAAGCCGACGAAGTAATTCGACAGCGAATGGTTTCGCTGCCGACGGCGGTTCGCATGGTGCTCAACGGCACGGTTCGCGACGCAAAAACCATCTCCTCAGTGCTTTGGCTGGATCACCAGGTCGCGAACCGACTCGTCCCTCGTCCTTCGCCCTTCGCAGGGAACTCCTCGGGAAGGGCATGAGACGAGAAAGTCGCCAAAAAGCGCTAGGTGACACAGGCTAACTGCGATTTACCTGTGTACGGTGACTAACATATTGACGTCGCCGCCCGTACATATTTTACCGTATACTCCATCCTAACCATTCAGAACTGCATCCTAGTTGCGAGTCACGTCTGGGCCCCCCGCTATTAAAGACGGGCGGAAAAAGGGGGAAAAGTGAAAGGCACAGTAAAGTGGTTCAATAACGCAAAAGGCTACGGGTTCATCGGCCGTGGAGATGGTCCCGATGTTTTTGTTCACTACAGCGCGATCACATCTGAGGGCTACAAAAGCCTTCAGGAAGGTGATGAGGTGGAGTTTGAAATTACCGAAGGACAGAAAGGGCCACAGGCGGCTAATGTAAACAAGAGCGCTTAAAGGGCCATATCGGAAGAAAACGCTCGAACCCGGCGACGCAACCCTGATGCCTTGGCCAGCGGTCAACCTTGTTCGTACAAGGACGAACTCCACCTTTGCCATCCGACCGCTGGCGCCGCATTCCAATCTTGTTTAATCTTTAACCGTGGACAACAAATCCATCGCCACGGTCCTCTATGAAACCGCCGATTTGCTCGAAATTGACGCAGCAGATTCGTTCCGCATCCGCTCCTACCGCAATGCCGCCCAAGCCATCGAAAATTTGACGGAGCCCATTCGAGATCTCATTGGCGAACCCAAGAAAGTTCTTGCCATCCCCGGCATCGGCAAAGGGATGCTGCTGAACCTGCAGGAACTGTTCAGAGACGGCCGCCTCAGCATGCAAGTCGAACTGCTCAGGAAATACCATCCTTCGATGCTTCAGTTATTGAAAATTCAAGGTCTCGGGCCGAAGACGATCGCGCTCATCTGGAGCGCCTATCAGGTCAGTGACGTGGATGGGGTTGAGAAGCTGGCCCGCGAGGGAAAAATCCGCGAATTGCCGCGCATGGGCGAGAAGCACGAACAAAAGCTGTTGAAGGCCATCGAAGACTATCGTCGCATTTCGGGCCGGTTTCTCATTGATGCGGCAGAGACCGAGGCGAACAAACTCACCGACTATCTCGCTAAGTTGCCGGGCTTTGACAAAATCACTCCCGCAGGCTCTCTCCGCCGCGGCCGCGAAACCGTGGGCGATCTCGACATTCTGGTAACCGGTGCGGCGTGTTGCAGCGCGGAGGAACGCGAAAAGGCGGTGAGTTACATCGCTCAGTATCCACCATTGATGAGCATCATCGCGCAAGGCGATAATAAGATCAGCTTCCGCCTTCGAAACGATCTGCAGGTAGACGTTCGCCTGCTTCCTCCCGAGTCGTTCGGAGCGGCGATGCAATATTTCACCGGATCAAAGGCCCACAACGTTGCTCTTCGCCAGCGCGCCCTCAAGATGGGTTACACCCTCAACGAGTACAGTCTTGCCGACCTAAAAACTGAGATTCCTGTCGCCGGGAAGACGGAGGAAGAAATCTACACCAAGCTCAACCTCGATTACATTCCTCCCGAGCTGCGCGAAAATTTGGGTGAGATTGATGCTGCGGAAAAGCATGCGTTGCCTTATCTAATCACTCTCGATGATCTGCAGGGTGACGTACACATGCACACCGTTGAAACTGATGGACGCAACACCATCGAGGAAATGGCCGAAGCAGCCCTGGCGCGCGGGTATAAGTACATGGCCATCACCGACCATTCCAAGAACCTGGCTTTCGCCAATGGTCTCGACGACACCCGCGCCCTGGCACACATCCAAAAGATTCGTGAAGCAAATTCGCGAATCGACGGCATCACCATCTTCGCCGGTATCGAAGTGGACATCCTCGCCGATGGCGATCTCGATCTTTCCGACGACGTGCTGGCCCAGATGGATGTGGTCATCGCCAGCGTGCATTCGGTTTTCAATCAAGAGCCGGCAAAGATGACCGAGCGGCTGCTAAAGGCCATCGCGAATCCCAACACGTCGATCGTTGGCCATCCCACCGGCCGCCTGCAACTTCGCCGCGACGCCTATCAGTTCGACATGGACGCGGTCTTAACCGCGGCGGCTAAACATAAAGTCGCCATGGAATTGAACTCCTACCCTGATCGCCTCGATCTAAACGACGTGCATTTGCGCCAGGCGAAACAGCGGGGCGTGAAGATCGTCATCAACACAGATTCCCACCACACCTCGCACCTGGATAAAATCCGCTACGGCATTCTGCAGGCACGGCGAGCATGGCTGACCAAAGACGATGTCCTGAATACCCTGCCCGCACAAAATTTCGCCGCGGCCATGAAGCACGAACGGAAATTGACATTGGTTCTCGGAGGCGAAAAGGCGGAGTAGAATCGAAAGCGCGATAAATCATGCCAGATCAAGCCCCCAGCCCCGCGCCCGTTCCTCCGGCACCCGCCAGCACACCGGCAAAGACTGCACAGCCAGCTGTGCAGCGTGGACCCACCATTCACATCGGCGATGAATTCGGCACCGCCAAACGCAACTTGCCTCCGGTCAAGGTCTTGCTGATCGCGCTGGCCGGGGTACTGGTCATCGCGGGCGTCATATCGTTTGTGCAGCGGGCGAAGCCGCAAGCCGCCGGATCCCTCGACAGCGTCACCGCCGTTCAGATCCCAAACCAGACGGCCTCGTTAGTGGCTCTAACCTTCACTTTGCACAGTTCCGGTGAGAGATCGCTATGGGTGCGCAGCATCCAAGCAAAACTGACGGCCTCCGGTGGTGAGCAAACCAGCGACGCGGTATCGGCTGTCGATTTCGATCGTTACTATCAGGCTTTCCCTGCTCTAAAGGCGACTGCCCAGCCGGCCTTGTCTCCCGAAGACAAACTGCAGCCCGGTCAGGAAATCAAGCGCACTGTGATCGTCAGTTTCCCCGTGACGCTCGATGCCTTCAATCAGCGAAAATCAGTAAGCGTGATTATTCAGCCCTATGACCAACCCGTACCCGTAGTGTTGACCAAGTAAGATTGCGCGGCGGCTATCGAATGCGATTTAACAAAACAATGATCCCATCTCAGTGTCTTCTCCGTACAATCGTGCCTTTCCTGGTTCTTCTGGTCTTCGCGACTTGCGCCGCCGCCGGCGCATCCGACAAGAAAGTCGCGGCCGTCAATAAGAGCGACGCGTATTTCATGTACGTCGGCACCTACACCCAGGAAGGCAGCACCAGTAAAGGCATCTATGCCTATCGCTTTAGCCTCGGCAACGCACAGGTGACACCCGTCGGCCTCGCGGCGGAGGCCACTAACCCGTCCTTTCTCGCCGTGCATCCCAATCACCGATTTCTCTATGCGGTCAACGAGACCGGAAACTACAAGGGTCAGAAGAGTGGAGCAGTCAGCGCGTTCGCCATCGATCGCGCGACAGGTAAATTAACGCTTTTGAATGAGGTGCCGTCCGGCGGCGCCGATCCCTGCTACATCACCGTGGACAAAACGGGAAAGTTTGTTCTGGTGGCCAACTACACCGGCGGGAGCGTATCAGTATTCCCCATCCTTCAAGATGGCCGCCTGGGTGACGCTTCCGCCTTTGTGCAGCACACCGGGCACGGCTCCAATCCAAAACGGCAGGAAGGGCCCCACGCTCACTCCATTGATCTGACGCCCGACAATCGTTTCGCCATCGTTGACGACCTTGGACTCGACGAGACGATTGTCTACAAGTTCGACAACACAAAAGGATCGCTTGTTCCGGATGAGCCCGCGTTCGCGAAGGCCGATCCCGGAGCCGGGCCCAGGCACTTCGCCCTGCATCCCAACGGAAAGTTTGGTTATGTAATCGACGAAATGGGATCCACGGTTTCTGTTTTCAGCTTCGATGCCGCGGACGGCGTCTTGCGCCCGCTGCAAACAATTTCAACGATCCCCAAGAATTTCCCCGGGCAAAATGACGATGCGGAAATTCAGGTTCATTCTTCTGGCAAGTTTCTTTACGCCTCAAACCGCGGGCACGACAGCATTGCGGTCTTCGCCATCGATCAGAGGAAAGGCACTTTAACGCTGATCGAGTACGTTCCCACGAAGGGCCAGAGTCCGCGCAATTTCGGGATAGACCCCTCTGGCAAGTTCCTGTTTGCGGCCAATGAAAAATCAGACAATATTGTTATCTTTCGAATCAACGCCCAGACCGGCCGTCTGACAGCAACCGATAAGGTTCTGGATATATCACAGCCTGTCTGTGTGAAGTTTGTGCCGATCGAATAGCTATTGTTTTTTCTGAATGAATCTTCGGCGCACCAGGTGGGTGTTGGCATCAGGTTTTATCTCGTCGTATTTCATACAACTGATGGATCCATCCACTTCCAGCACTGCCAGTGCCACGTCACAGACGTGGGTAATGCCGTGCTCGCGCAATGCGCGATGGAGTTCGTCCATGCTGACGTGCTCCCGGGCCATGTGCGATTCGATAGCCTTTCCGTCGTGAATCAGCAGGCTGGGCTCGCCCTGCACTACCCGTCGGAACCCGCGGCTGGTGCCAGAGAGGGTTCCGATCGCGTAGTTCAGCAACAAAAGCGTGGACGCGGCAATGACGCCCCCGATCAGCGAAGTGTCCGGCCCCGTCATCGCATTCTGCACGGAGTTGGAAAGAAGCAGCAGCAGCGTAAGATCGAATGGCGTCATCTGCCCGACTTCACGCTTGCCGCTGAGCCGCACCCCAATCAGCACGACAAGATAGATGACTCCCGTGCGCAGCGCGATCTGCAGCGCTACTTGCGCGCCTGCCGGGAACAGCACTCCGTTCAATTGGCCGTCACGGGAACCGGCGCACTCTTCGGAGTACTCAAATATCCTGTCGCTTTATTCTTGTCCGCGGTCCAAACCACCACCTCAAACAGCAAGTGCTCTCGTCCCGAGTAGAACTGAATCGGTTCGGCCACGTTGCGATCCTTCTTCTCGATCGTCTTGTCGTCCGAGGTAACATTGAGGGTGTACTTGCCGTGTTTGGAATCAACCTTCTTAAGTTGCAGGCTGACGGTCGCCACAGGCTGGGGCTTCGCCCCCTTGAGCAATGTGAATTCGTAGTAGTTGCGATCGCCCTTGTGCTTGAGAACTTCAAGATCACCGCGCGTATTGGCGATCAATCCGCTCTGTACGCCAAGATCGCCCACGGCACTCTGCAACTTTGCCTTGGTGGTTTCCAGATCAGCCCTCGTAGAGGCGACGTCGGTCTTGACTCCTCCCACATCGGTCTTCACGCCAGCGACTTCCCCGCTCACCTGACCAAATTGCTCCTTTTGCTCTCTCTCCAGGCGCGACTCGGCCTCCTTCTGCTGCTGCTGAAGCTGGACAGCGCGTTGCGCCAATTCCTTTTTCGTGAGCCCGACTTGATGGGCCAGTGTTTCTTCCGACGCTTCCGCCGTCTGCATTCTGTTTTTGAGTTCCGCAACCTGATTCTGACTATCGCTCAAATCCTTCGTCAGCTTGTCTACATGCTGTTGCGTGGTTACATACCCATAGACCGCCGCCGCGACGAAAAGGATCGCCACGACAAGCAAAATCCACTTCCCCGCAGTTGATTGCGGTTCCACATGTTGAACAGGTATCTCTTCGCCTTCGTCCGGCATAGCTCCTCCAGGAGTGAACTGCCCTAAATTATGGGGTCGCTTTAATTGTTGAGCACAAGGGCCGCGGTGTCAATTAGCTGTAGGGATGCTTAGCGCCAACTAACGGCGCAGGCCCAAGGCCTGATTCAGACTGATGTCGAGATCGCGGCGGATAGAGCGTCGGTCAGCCCCCGCCCGCGCTGCAGCCCGCTTCGTAGCCTCGGCCCGGAACTGCTGCTGCGAAGCGTCGGGCAGCGGGTCCTGCAGCACTTCCGATTTGAGTAAGCAGGCGTAAGCCAGGCGGACGGGAAATCCCGCGCCCTCAAGAAAACGGCCATAGGCGAACCAATCCTCGGCACTCGCTGTGCGATCGCCATTGGATTGATCCAAACGCAGGGAGTGCTGGTAAAGCCGGAGAGCATCTCCCAATTTGCCGGCTTCGCTCTGCAGGGCTGCTTCGTTCACGTTGGCAACGCTCTCCAGTTTGCCCTGCTGAGTCTGAGCGGCAAGTTTCGCTGCTAATTGGTAAGACTGAACCGCTTGCGCCCCTTGCGAGGCGCGCTGCTGGCAATCAGCCATGCGAAGGACAACGGCAATAATCTGCTGCGGCTCGGGACGTTTCGCTTCCGTCTGCGCCGCTGTTTGCCGGCTCGTCTTCCCTGCAACCATCTCAAGAAATGCCTTGTAGTGCGCTGCGGCATCCTGCGCCTTTCCCTGCCGATCAAGTTCGTCCGCGAGATAAAGATGCGCTGACGAATGGCCGGGATCGATTGCCAGAGCGCGGTTCCAGCTTTCCATTGCCTGGTCAGGTTGGCCGCGCCGCTGCGCCAGAAGCCCACGATCCATCAAGAGATTCACGTCCTTAGGCGTGTAACGGAGCGATGCCTCGGTCAAAGCGAACGCTTCATCCAAGCGGTTTTGCCCGATCAGGAATCGAAGCAGCGCTTGGCGCGGCGCGGGATCGTCCGGGTTCACTTGTATCGCCCTTTGCCATGCTGTTTCCGCAGGTTGGGCTTGACCCTGTTCCAGCTCACGCCGCGCCAATCGCATCTGCAACGAGCTGTCGAATGAATCCAATGCCGCGGCGCGTTTCAAATCCGCAAGATTGTCGGAGTGAAGCGCGAGATAGTAACGCGCCTGATCGACGGTTCCCCATAACAGCAGCAAGATAGCAGCGCCTATCCGGAGTTGGCGGGCGGTAGCGGTCGCACCCGTAAGCCAGAGCCACGCACGAGTCAGCCCGCCACCCGTTTCCGAAGCGACATCGGATATCCGAATTCGCGTGTTCAGCAAGACGGCAGCGATCCGCCCATCTCGCAGCTTCCAGATCGCCCCGTCCAGAATAAAATGGTGGATGTTGACGAGCGCGGTGAAGATCAGGAAACTCGTGGTGAAATCATGATGGAACAATCGGCTCGCGAGCCATGGTCCGGGAACAAACAATGCGATTCCACCGGCGACCAGCACTCCGAAGTACGCCCAGGCATGCCAATTGCGGCCGCTCTCGCCCGCGGCCTCGCGACGCGCATAGTAACTGGTGATCCATATATATTGCGCGGAATGCATGACGGCGAGCACGCCCGAGCTGTACCGGCTCTGCGGAATTTCCAGACCTTTGATTAGAGAAATGGCCACCGGTAACAGAAACCAGAGGAACTGCGATGAGAGCAAGGTGAGGGAAGGCAGCAATTTGCGCCAGCCCGTTTCCCGAGCCAGCCGCACCAACCCAAACGCTGCCAGCGCAACAAACGCAACCCCAAGCAGGATCTGCCCCCAGCGGCTTACTGCCGCAGGAATGCCAATAGAAATGAAAAGACGATCCGACGAAGCTCCAGTGTGGAAGCCTAAGAAAAGCATCAGGTAGGAAACAACGAAGGCTCCGTAAAGCGCCCGGCGCGTGCTGTTGCTTGGTTTCGCTCCGGCGCGGCGCGCGAACATCATGAACAGGCCGTAGTTTTGTCCGCTGTAATGCCACGGACTCCAGGTCAGATAGATTGTAAAAATCCACGGCAAAATCCGAGCCCAGGAATGCGACAGGACCAGGGTCAGCGCAATCAGCGCTGTCATGTGCACCGTGAAGATGCGGTACTTATGAAAGTCCTCGGCGCGATGGTAGGCGCGATAGATCGTCGCCATGTAGTGCGGGTAGTTAAAGAAAAGCGCCAGCGCGTAGAAAATCACCGACCAGGCGCGAACACTCGAAGCAAGCGAGAAGTAAGAGATAAGCAAAAGCGGCGCCGACCAGGCTCCGCATCCCACAATCAGATCGAGCCAGGGATTATAAATCCACGGTGTTGTGGTAAGGGCTCGCTCGCCGGAATCCTGCCTCGATTTCAGCATCGACTCTGTCTGTATCTTTATCTCTGCCATACCCGGTTGGCTCGCTGCCTGTAAAAATCAGAGGAATGATCGGCTCTGTTTGGCTTGATGGGATTATAGGTTCCAGCA
>DATNKA010000965.1:0-2018 GCA_035603655.1 Candidatus Acidiferrales bacterium
ACCGAGAGGCCAATGGTATAGTCGATCGTCTTCCTTGATCTGTAGATCATTGATAGAGGCGTGACGGTGACGCATGATGCGTTGCTCATTGTACTCCCAGTTTTCATTTCCAAAAGAGCGATACCACCGGCCCATGTTGTCAAGCCATTCGTACGCGAAACGTACGGCAAGTCGGTTCTCTCCGAAGGCCCAAAGCTCTTTGATTAATCGATAGTCGAGCTCGTGGCTCCATTTTCTTTCGAGAAAAGCGACGATTGCTTCCCTCCCATTCACGAACTCAGCTCGATTGCGCCAGAGACTGTCGACTGTATATGCGAGTGCAACCTGCTCCGGATTGCGCGAATTCCAGCCATCTTCCACTTTGCGCACCTTGGCGCGTGCAGTCTCCAAAGTAAATGGTGGGACTAGTGCCATATCCATGGGAATCTCCTTCACTTCCTTTTTTGAGGTCGATTGTTGTTCTGTTCCTTTCTGATTTATGTGGCGCTTAATTTGTAACCTTGCTGTCTCCCGCAGTGTCCAATCCATCGATTGCGTACCAGGCGGCAATTGCGTCTGCCATGCCAATAATGCGCAACGAAAAGGTAGAGGCTAAATGGCTGCTATTACTTGCTGGAAAAAGACGAGACTGTCAATTGTGGCCGCCATTGTGGTCGTACTTGGTGGGGCAGTGATCGGATCAACTTCAATCGAAGCTCAAGAGCCACCGAGCATCATCGGAAGTTTTCCATTATCCGGACTGACTGGGGCGACTGGCTGGATTAATTCCGCCCAGCTAACGGCAAAGCAGCTAAAAGGGAAGGTCATCCTCGTCGATTTTTGGGACTACTCCTGCATCAACTGCATCCGCGCCATCCCGTATGTTCGGGCGTGGGCAGAAAAATACAAAGACAGTGGCTTCGTAGTGATCGGCATCCACACGCCGGAGTTCGACATCGAGAAACAGCTGCCGAATGTTCAAAAGGCAGTCAACAAGTTTGGCATCACGTATCCAGTTGCCCTGGATAACAATTATGCGATCTGGAACGCATTCCATAATCAGGCGTGGCCAGCTCACTACTTCATCGACTCTAAAGGGAAGGTTCGTTACGAGCACTTCGGCGAGGGCGAATATGACCAATCTGAACGGTGGATACAGGAATTATTGAAAGAATCCAACGCTAAGACGATGCCCGCCGGTACGGTCGGGGTTCAAGGACAGGGAGTCCAGGCTGCAGCCGACGTGAACGATATCCGCTCACCCGAAACCTATATTGGCTATGCGCGCGCTGAACACTTCGTATCTTCTGGCGGGATCAAGCGAGACGCGGAGCAACTCTACACTGAGCCGGCTCACCTTCGATTGAACGATTGGGGTCTTGCGGGCAAATGGCTCGACCATCAGCAGGTCGCTGTGCTTGGGTCTGCTGGAGGAAAGATCATCTTTCGTTTCCAGGCCCGCGATCTGCACCTTGTCCTCGGCCCGAGGCTTGACGGCAAGCCTGTTCACTTCCGAGTGACCATCGACGGGCAGGCTCCGGGAGCGAACCATGGGGTCGATACGGACGCGCAAGGCAACGGTGTCGTGACAGAACATCGTTTATACCAACTGGTGAGGCAGAAGGGAATCATTGCCGACCACACATTTGTGATCGAATTTCAGGAGCCGGGAGTACAGGCCTTTTCCTTCACCTTCGGGTGAGAGTGAAGGTGAAGACGTCGGGATTTAGGGTAAGGCAGTCTCAAAGAACCCTCCGTTCCGAAGATGAGCGACTCAATCGGAGAGGTCAAAGCGGGCTCCTGTCTACAAGTAAGTTGGCTTGTTGTCGCTTACGGTAGACTCATCGGCAACCAGGAGCACTGTTTATGGGAGCGAAGGGATTTACAGGAAAACTGGAACTTGAACCGGTTAGGAAACGGCATAGATATGCGAGTACTCAAGCCGTTCTCCTATGAAGACTCCAATAGTCATTCACTAACGGCGAAGCCGGGATTCATCACGGACGGAACATCAATACCGCGTGCTCATCGAGGACAGG
>DATNKA010000966.1:0-2081 GCA_035603655.1 Candidatus Acidiferrales bacterium
TGTGGGCAACCTGAGCAATCAGTCGGCGACGCCCTATATCGATTTCAACGGATTCGGGCAGGCGTCAAATGTCCGATTGATCAATGATGCGCAAGGGCAGCTGACCATCGCTACCACCACGGGCGGAGTACTGCAGGTGAACGAGAGCGGTGTTCGCACTTCAGGCAGCTTCCAAATCAATCTGTCGACACCATCGAATTCGTCTTCGCCCTGCTCACCCGGTGCGTTGGGAGCCGACCATAATTTCATCTATGTTTGCGTGGCTCAGAACCAATGGCGTCGATCGGCGTTGAGTTCGTTCTAGTCTTCTTCATCTGGCTCGGCCGGTCGCGCATCGCTACGCCCTCTCGGATCGCGCTCTATTGCTACGGCGCGGTGTCAGGCGCTCCTGCTTCCATGTCCATGTGCATGCCGCCCCACTGTTGCTGCTCGTTCGGGTAGACATGAGTCATCCAATTGAACACCACGGGAATCCACAACCCTTGAGCTGCGGCGCATTCTTCTTCGGTGTGGATACTGCCTTGCGTGCCAAATCGGGCGTTCGGTCCGAACTGCTCTGTGGGCGGCAAGGTCTTCGGGCCACCGCAGAAATCCACATGCCGATGCCAGGTCGCGATGCTCAAGGGAGCGATCGCATTTAATTGTTCTGGCGTGGCATTTGCGGGGGCGGTGTACATCACACCGACCGCTTGCAAGCCTTGAGCCGTGCGCTGGTAGAGAATCGAGGTTGGCCGGTCGTAGTCGAATCGATGGTAGCGATAATTTGTGTAGTGGATTTCCTCTCCTATCCGACCGGAGGGGAGAAACGGCCTATAGCCGTCATGCACCGCCGTTGCGACGTCGCGGTACTTGACGAGCACGGCGGCGGCGGCACTCAAGATTTCGTTACCGCGTGCCTCGTCGCCAGGCGCCGGCTCGCCTTTCAGTGACATTTGCATGTGCCCCATTTTCATCGAGGGAACGGGCGTGTCGTCGGTCTTGCCGCTGTAATGCTTCAAGATGTGCTCCCACAGGGGAAAGCTCTGTGCGGAGGCGGTCGCAGCGCAGCCGAATAATATGACAAACAGCAGAGTCTTTTTCGTCATGCGTTAGAGAAACGTAGCGGTCGGCCGTGGGTTGACGCTAAGTTTAGCCTTTGGTCAGTCCCGGAGCAGATGATCGTCAGTGGCAAAACGTGCTGCTTCGGGAGGTTTCCATGAAATTTATTCGCAAACAATCCGGCCGGCCGTTTTGGTCTTCGGGCGCCGCACTACTCATTTTTCGCGCATATGCTCGAACAAATCGCCATTCGCGGGGTGCTTGCCGATTCCGCAGCCAAATAGCGGGAGCGGAAATATTAGAAGCACGCAGTTGTCATTGATGTGGATTAGCACGCCTCCCTGTGGAAGGGTCTCGACCCGATGGGTTGCGGCGTAGTCCCAAGCAAACTGCTCGGGCTTTTTGGGTTGTGTGGGAAATACGTGAGCGAAATCGGTATCGTGTTTCTTCTTGGCCAACTCGTTGGCGAGGGCGTTCTTTGCAGCAAGGGTAAGTTCCGCGTTCCAATCCGGAGTTGGGTGGATGGCATTGTTTTCTTCGTTGGATGGCGCGGCAATCGAGGGCAATGCGGGGACGCGATCATTGCGGTGCCGCGGGGCGCCAGTGCGGGCGCTCCGAGTCGCTGTTCCGCGTTCCGGGGCGGTCTTCAATGCCGGCGACGGAATCCATACTAATTGGAGACTTCCGGCCCTGGTTTTCACTGAGAGCTGATGGGAGGACAGGAGAAGCCAGACTATTACGAGGTGTGCGGCCAGCACCATCGATAGGGTCAATAGCAACCGGGCTTGACGACGTGTAGTCACGGCAGCTGAACATTAGTTCATTCTAGTTCTACACATGAATTGTTTCGCTCCCTTCAGTGATAATGTGAACCTGGGACTTTCGGAAAGTTCCGAGGAGTTGGCGTTAACCGGGGATCGGTCAGGGAACTCATTGAAGACGCTCACGTGAAATCAATTCCCCTTGCTGGAGCTATTTGCGCGGTCGCAGTCGTTTTTTACAGCGCCTACACGGAAACCTACGATGGCGTCGGCTTCGTGATA
>DATNKA010000967.1:0-2324 GCA_035603655.1 Candidatus Acidiferrales bacterium
CGAGTTCAGCAAGCACAGACACATACAGGTCGTGAAAGTTCGCGTATTTAACATCCCCAAAGAAATCGCCCAGGACTCTGTAGGCACCCGCGAATCCGATGCCTCCAACCACAGTGCGGGTTGAAGTTGTCCAAGTGGCAAAACCCCTCTGTATCAACTCAAAGTGACTTCCTGCGGTGCTACCTGGGTCGCTCGAGAGTCGGTCAGACACGATATCTGATAGTTGCCCCAGCTCCGCTAGGTCAGCTATTTCCTGTCGGTACGCGAGACCAACTAGCAAACAGACGATCGCAAGTGTCGCCACCTTAAGAATCGCTCGGGGGTTCGACAGGCGCTTCCAGAATCCGCTAGAAAATAAGTAATACGTGATCCAGCAGAGCATAGCCGATCTCGACACAGCGATGAAAATAAAGCACGCTATGACAAAACGCAGGAAACGCGTGTAGCGCGTTTTGGTGCCAAATCGATCAAGCAATGCCAGATACATTACCAGTATGAAGCCGGCGCGGTTCGCATCGAGGCAGAAGCCTGACAGCCGAGGTATCCAAAATAACGTGGCAGTAGGCGCAAACATGGATTCAATGGACGTGCTGGCTTCTTCCTGCAAACGGACGGTCTCCCCATGGCTCCAGGCAATGGCCCCTCCAATGCAAAAAATCAGCCACACGATCAAGGCAACCGTGATGGAGCGTACCACCAGCTTTTCAGGTGCAGGATCTGCCAATATCCTCGCTGAGACGCAATATCCCAAGCCGGACACAAGCACCAAACCGCAAAGAGCCACTAGCCCCCTCTGCGGGTCCTCCCCCAAAATGGTTGAAGTGAACGCAAGAAACAAAAACAGTGCTAACACAACAACATAAGGGATTTGGCGGCGAAAAGGCGGGCTAATCGCAACTTGAAAGCCTTCGCGCAATCCCATCACGAGGAGACGAATCAAAACCACGAGCGAAGCAAAGAGTAAAAATGGAGTCAGTCTAAAAAAACCATGGCCCCAGAATAGGTCGACGCGGTCGGCGCCTATCAAAGCAAGGCTTCCAACCAGGCAGATATATTCTAGCTTTAACAATATGAGTGTCCGCGGAAAACCTGTTTGTCAGAACTTCGCAGCGCTCAGTCCCGGCTGGCGGAGGAATATCGCGAGCCGGAACCTGCAATGGATCTCTCCTAGGCTACTCTAGGAAGAGAACGTCTCGCAATATTCTTGTACTCCCCGCACCTGCCGCGCGCAGACTGGCGTAGTAGCAGCGCCGGCAGAAAGCGGGAACAGAAGAGGGATGCCCGGTGTTCGTTTTGTCAGGACTACGCCCTCATTTGCAGACTGGATGAAAGAAAATCGCAACCTTGGGATTGGTTGTTCCAGTTCTGATCACGACCGGCAGGGCGCAACTCGACGCTGTTTTCCCATATTTACTCGCTAGTAAGGATTTCCGATCACAATCCAATCGAACACGTCTGAGGCTTCGCTGCAAGTCGCGGTAAAGCTGGAAGTCGATTTGGCGGATAGTTTGACCCCGCCTGGCGTGGTCTCATCGAAGAGCAGAATCACAGGCTGGTAACCGTAGGCGGTACCGAAGCTGATTGTCTTAGTGCCGGAGGAGCAGTTGGATGTGCCAGCCAGATGGTCCGCGGTATTTTGGTTGAGGATGTCGCCAGAGAGGACTGTTCCTTGTACGGCACCGCTAACGACCGCAGAAGAGGCAGTCAGCGAAGCAAATCCAGCGTCTCCGAAACGGTCAATCAACCCCACGACCGGGCCGGAAAGGGAAGGCGTGACTAGGGCTCCCAGCCAGACGCTGCCTACTCCAGCCGAATTCAGAGTTGTTCCGCTTCCGCCATTGAAGAACTCCCCGCCAGTCACCGTGAAAGATTCATTCTCGTTGTCGATGAGATAGCCGCGCGTGCCAGAGTCGCTTCCGTCCGTAGCATACGTGCCGTCCAAAGTCATGTGGCCGAAGTTTTGTATCCAATTGTGCGGTTGGACAATGTATCCGTTAACCAGACTGACGGCATTTTGGCTACTTGTTGTGCCGTTCTGAATCGCCCAGGAGCCGTTGAAATCAAACGAGGTATTAACGACGTTGAAGTCGACTAGCAATCCCGTTCCCACGAACAGGCCGACCCCGCAATTGTTAATTACGGAGGAGTTAAGCAGCGTCAAATTCTCGCCGCTGTTACTGATGGGGTTATTGCCCGTAACGTTTGCCGGCATGGAGACTCCGGTTCCGTTGCCGGTGATGACGCTCTCAAATATGGTGTCCCGCCAAGTGTTAAATCCAAATTGCACTCCCACCCCGAAGTGCGAGATCCGTACGCGGTTCAGG
>DATNKA010000968.1:0-5425 GCA_035603655.1 Candidatus Acidiferrales bacterium
CATTCCACTCATCCCTTTTCAAGATGGTTGGTCTACACTACATGCCGTTTTTCAAATGTCGGGATTGCAAAGACAATACTTCCTGCGCGGCTGGCCTCAAAATTTGCCGGATTCAGCTCTCCCGCGACGAACTTCGGCTAGTCCCGTTCAACTTCATCGAAGCCGTTTTCTGAAATTAACTCCCTGTTTGCCGGCCATCCATCCCCAATTTGCCCCTCAGGAGGGCTTGTTCCGTACAGGTCCGCACCGAATCGGGCAGCGTTTCGGGTTCATAGAAGCGATCATAGAAATCGATGTCTACGCGGCAAACCTGGAATCCAATAATGGTCCGAAACGGCGCCGTATAGGCTGGGAACCTTCCGTAGTGGCGAAAAACATAATCGCAATACGCTACGGTCGCTTGCACCGTCGCTGCGCTCGGCGCCGGTATCTTGGCCGCACAAGAAGCCGATTCGCGCCATGCACTCTGTTGCGTTCCGCCTCGGTAGGTTCCATCTTCCCCGAACTTCGCTTGCACGAAGGCGTGGACCGCATTCTCCATGGATCGGTAGTAGGGCGGGCAGAATGGCTTCAGCAGCAGCTGGTTGTTCTGTTCCAGCCCTACTGGATATTCCAGCACAGGGTCTTTTCCAAGCCACCGCGCGAGAGTAGACATCAACCGGGGCGCTCCGACGTAGCGACTGGCCCCCATGGATTGCATGCGGAAGCCGGCGGCCTTGAACCAGCTGTATTCGTGCCGCGCAAAATTCGGGAAACCGCCCAATCCAAGCGCCTCGGCCATGAGTGCAAGGTTCTGCAAAATCATGCCATGTTCCGTCGCCATCGATTCCAGCAGCGACGATTCCATCATTTGAATCGTCGCTGAGCGGAGGTCGCGCGGTTCGTCGTGCAGGTGTCCGCCCCGGCTGCGTGCAAAGCGACCAACCCCTGCGGGACCGAACCACGCCCGCTCGTCGCGCAAGAACACTCCCATGTCTTCTCCGAACAACTCGAGGAGCGCGTTGATGGTGAGTGCCGTGGTTCCGATGATCGGCAGAAAGTAAGTCGTTCCGGGAGCATAGAGCGACCATCGGTTGATGGAGAAATTATGCCCAGGATCTAATGGTGGCGCCGTCCGATTGGCGGACAACTGGATTCGGGTGCGTTTATAGAGGTCAGTAAGTGCGCCCTTTCGCGCGAGGCTGACCAGTTCCAGAAACTCGGCGGGAGCAAAATCCTGGGGCCGCTTCAGCAGCCAGGTTCCGCTGTCGTTTGTGACCAGCACCGACACAGCGTTCACCGCGTCAGGGCTCGCAACCGTGCGGCCGAGTCTCCCAACTAGCATAGTGCCACCTTCGCGGGCACCGTAAGAGAGATCTCCGAGGGCGTAGCCTGTGATGCCGCAGGCGGCGAATGCGAGAGCCGCCTCCTCATCCTCGGTGAGAGGAACCGGTGCGTGAGAGCTCTTGTATTGCAAGGGGCCAGCGGGAATAGTCATCCCCAAACCGAATCGCCGCGAACGGCGATGGACGAGGACATCAAACAGGGTCGCTTTGAGCGGATCGAGAAACATATTCAGACAGTGCGTCCTGCGGCAGTTCCGCTCTTGCCCTGTTTCAAAAGCATGGCCGCGTCGGGGCGCACCGCGCTCAATGCCTCCGCCACTCGGGTGTCAATTGCGAGCAGGCGCACTCGCGTACGCGCACGGATGCAGCAGTCGAGTTTTGGGCGGGCGCCCTCGCCGAAATAATCGCCCGCCTTCAGCGACTGCAGGGTCGCCTCGCCGTTCCCGTCGTTCGCGACTACGTCGACGTCTCCCGACTCCACAAGGTAGTGATAGCGCCGAGTCTCGCCCGCCGCGACAATGATTTGGCCCGGTTCATACAGAACGTGCCAGATCGCTCCGCGCTCGTCCATGCGAGGATTCACGACATCGCGACCAAGAATCAGAGTCAACCACCAGTCGAACATGAGGCGGACCCGCCGCGTCCAACTAGGCACGAACATGGTGAGCACAATGAAACGCCATCCGATCCACGCCAGGAAACCGGAGGCGGGGATTCCCTTCATGTGCGCAATCGCGCTGCGATGTCCGAGCGTGCAGGCCTCGCCAAGTCCGTTGAAGGAATACGGTTTAGGCGGCTTGCCGGCGTTTGTGCGCAGGACATTCGCGCCGATCGTGGAGCCGGCCTTTTGCGCATAGTGCGCCAAAGGAGGGCATGTGCCTCCGTCTGGGTGAGGAACAGCAGCACAATCGCCCCCGGCCCAGATGTTGGTTGCGCCCGGCACGCGGCAGAACTGGTCGGTGACCAGCCGTCCGCGCGCGTCGCGCTCGTATGGAAATTGGTCGAGTAAGGGGGACGACCTCATGCCGGTGCAGGTGATGAGAGTGCGCGTGGGGATGCGTTCACCCGAGTTCAGAACTGCTCCTTCCGCGGTGGCGGCCTGCACGCCAGTATTGAGGTGCATCTCCAGGCCCAATTGCAGGACGCGTTTTTCGGCGTAACTCACGAGGGACGGAAGACGTTTCCCCAACTCCGGCAAAATGCGCGGGCCAGCCTCTACCAGCGCCACTCGGAACTCTTGGAACCCCAACTCCGGATATCTCGTTCGCGAGAGAAAGCGGAAATAGTCCACCAGGTCGCAGGCGACTTCGATTCCCGCGTAGTTTCCGCCGGCGACAACAAAAGTGAGCAACCGCTTGCGCTCCTCAGGATTGGTCTCAATGGATGCCATCTCCAGAACGCTGACCAGATGGTTGCGCAGCCGGTAGCAATCGGCGAACGTCTTCAGAGGAAAGGTGTGGTCTGCGATCCCAGCGTAGCGGGAGAAGTCCTCGATGGACCCGACGCCGACCACCAAGTGGTCATAAGGCAGAGTGCGGGTCCGGCCGTCGAGCGAACTCCGTGTCACCACGTGCTGATTGCTGACGTCCACCAATTCAATCTCGGCGTTATGGAGATGAGCTGGCACAATCATTTCCCGCACTGACGAATTGATCTGCTGTGGTTGTATCTTGCACGTCAGCATTTCCGCAATCAGTCCGTGGACAGTGGAATAGTTATCACGGCTGACTACGGTCAGCTTGACCTCGCCTTTTCGTACCGCCTGACGCAACGCGCGAGCCAGGTAAATGGCTACCCAGCCACCGCCCAGACACACTACACGTACGGGATCTCTCATCGGGTTCCTCCGTCGGACGCACGCTCGCTCGCGGATTGCGACTCCGTCTCACCTATCTTGGAGTCGGACTGATCTGTGCGAACCGCGATCCGGCGAGGGATCACGAACTCTCCCGTACGACCCTTCAGACCGCGCTCGCTCAACAAATGTCGGAAGGCTTTCGGCCCGGCGACTTTTGCCAGAGCTTGCACGCGGGTACTGAACCTGCGCGCGGTCTCTATCACCCAAGTCGCCGGACGAACTGTTGGCAACAGCCACTTCCAGCGGGTATTGGGAAACCCAAGAGCATTGGCCTGCTCATCCCCAATCAGAGCGCGCGAGAGCCCGTAACAAAGGTTTACGCTGCATAACTGCCCTGCTTTGAAGTTGCGGACATACGTGAATGAAGTCTGCATCAGGGCATCCACTAACGCTCGTGAATCGTCATCCGGTTGCGGTTCGAAGGCAAACATCAGATCAAGCAGTCGGTGACCCTCAAATTCGTCGGCTATCAATAGTTCATGATCGACGCCCAGCAAGTATCCGGCGTAACGCCATACATGGACGAGAGCCTCCCGTTCCACACGCTCGAAGTGGTAGCCGAACCGCGTTAAACCGTCGAGCACGCCAACGGAAAACATGACGTTGGTGCCAGCCATGTGGCACTGATTGATGGGTGCTCCCCAGACTTCCGGGCGCCATTGACCGGAGTCGAGGAGCAATCTCCGCACTTGCGCATGGATGAGGCGCACACGCACGGTCATCGCAAACCCTTCCGAAAACCGGCCCAGGCCATCGGGCTGACAAACGGCGAACACGTATCGCGTCGTATCTTTGAGGCGTTGCGAAGCACGATGCACCAGTTGACCCGACAGCGCGAGCGGCTTGTTGCCGGCCGGCCAACTGTAGATGATCGGCAACGCAAGCATCGCAAGCGCTGCAAAGCCCATCCGGCAGCGCAGAAATGTTGCTCCACCCAGATTGCATCGGTCACGATCCACCCAAAACGGAACGCTTTCCAGCTGGTGGAACAATGCTCGCAACGACTCTGGTACATGAGGGACTGCGTCCACCCCCTTCGCCAGCGCCAGATCCAGCAGCGCACGCCATTCGCTCTCGGGCATGCGGGCAAATTCATCCATCACGGCTTCAGCTAGAGGATCGGTGGTCCAGAGAAGCTCCACATACTTCTTCGAGCGGGAGCCTGGGAGGACGTCGGCGGTATTGAGGCCGGAATATCCCGACGGTACATCGTGCTTCGCTTCCGTCATTAGTTGTGGCCGCCGTTTGAGGTGAACGTATCATATGCCGCACCATCCATCCCCTTGCTGCCTCAGGTTCGGGTTACGGCCGTAACATCATTTGATGATGTGAGCGCTCCACCCTGCCCGCGGGGTGACGTGACACCCAAGCCTCAAACTGGAACGAACGCTCCCGGATTGGTCCTGACAAACGTTAGGTTCCTATCGGGACTGCCCCGGTAGACGAGACAGGGTTGAGCGCGGTTCTTTAGGCCGGGGCAGTTTCGATAGGATCGTTTGAACTGAGCCGCTGGCGTTTGCGGCGGAGGCGGTGATCTACCTATGCATTTTCAACGGTGCGGGCTGGCTGATCGAGGCCATTGGAGGGACACAATTGAACCAAGGGAGTCGGGGGAAGCCGCGCTATGAGGCAGAACTGAGCCCTGCAAGGTGTGAGCGAGTGCCGTATACAGGGTAGTTGGACAGCTTGTGCGCTCTGACTCGGTTTAAGCAACCAATCCGTGAGATAACGCGAAAGGCAAAGGGCGTGAGCATCGAGAAGACGATAGAGGAGCCGGCCTCGTATATCCGGGGCTGGCGCGGTTATTTCGGCTTCTGCGAAACGCCTGTGGTGCTGCAGTACTTGACCCGCTGGGTCCGGCTGCGATTGCGTGCAGCGCTGTGGCGGCAATGGAAAACCCAGCGCCGTCGCCGCGCGGCACTGCTGGAACTGGGAGGTCGTCCGCGACTGGCTACCAACACGGCCGGTAGTGGACGCGGCCCCTGGTACCTCGCTCTGGCCAAAGCCCTCTCGGTTGGGCTTTCCAATGCCTACTTCAGATCGCTCGGACTTCCAACTCTGATCGATGGGTGTTAGCGTAACCAACTCGAACCGCCGTGTGCGGACCCGTACGCACGGTGGTGTGGCAGGGGTCGGCGGGTTGACCGCCGCCCCTATGCCGATCAAACGCGCTTCTGGTCACTTAAATCCCGGATCGTCGGCAACCCTCCCTTACAAGATTAGGGACGAGTTACCGTTAATG
>DATNKA010000969.1:0-4346 GCA_035603655.1 Candidatus Acidiferrales bacterium
CCCACCGCCAAGGTGGAGGCACATCGCATGACCTTTGCGAGCTTCCCCATCGTGGGCTATAGCCTCACGTCGGCCACAGTGCCGCAAACCCGGCTTTGGGAGATGGCGACTTATGAGATGAAGCCCCGGTTGAATCGCCTGGAAGGAGTTGCGACCGTCATTGTCCAGGGTGGACAGGAACCGGAATTCCAAATTATTCCTGACCCAGCCAAACTGCTGGCTGCGAGTGTGACTGTAACCGACATTCTCGAGGCCGTTCGGCGCACCAATCTGGTGGACTCTCCCGGATTGCTGGAACGCAATCATCAGCTCTTTCTTGGTCTGGTCAACGGCCAAGTACAGACTCCGGAACAGATCGCCAACACCGTAATAAAAAATACGCCAGCCGGAATTCCTGTCCGCATCCGGGATGTCTCCAGGGTCGCGCCCGATGTGAAGCCGGTTTATACGGTGGTCACCGCCAACGGCAAACCGGCGGTGCTGCTCAACATCAATCGCCAGCCCGACGGCAACACCGTGCAGGTAGCCGACGAAGTCCATACCGAAATTGAGAGGCTTCGTAAAACCCTCCCCCCCGGTGTGGACATTCAGCCCTTCTACGACCAATCGATCATCGTGAGCGAATCGATCAAGAGCGTTCGCGACGCGATCGTGCTCGGCCTGATACTGGCTTCGATCATTCTGGTTGTGTTTCTGCGCGATTGGGGGACGTCGCTGGTGGCGGGGCTTGTGATCCCGGTCACCGTGATGGTCACCTTCATCGCCCTGAAGGTAATGGGACAGACCTTCGACCTGATGACCCTCGGCGGATTGGCAGCGGCCGTCGGTTTGGTCATCGACGATGCCATCGTGGTGGTGGAAAATATTGTGCTGCATCGCGACGCGGGCCAAGGACGCCTGGAGGCAATCGAAAGCGCGTTGCGGGAAATCACCGTCCCCTTGATCGGCTCGACCATCACGCCGGTTGTGGTTTTCATTCCCTTGATTGCCATTACCGGAGTGACGGGCGTGTTTTTCCGCGCGCTGGCGGTGACGATGAGCGTCTCGCTGCTGGCCTCGTTGGCGCTCGCGGTAACCTGGACGCCGAATCTGAGCCAGTACTTCATTCGCGGGCGGCATGACCGGAAGGACGGAGGAGGTGCAGAGCCCGAGGTAGCAGCCGCGCCCGAGTCCTCAGAGAATCAATCCGAAGAAAACAATGTTCGGCGCCTGCTCGCCGCCGAGGAAGCTCACCTCAGCGGATTCTTTCTGCGGGTTGTAAACTTTCATGAGCGCTGGCTGCGACGGGCCCTGGAACGCCCTCGCGTTCTGCTTCTATTTAGCCTTGTGCTCATTGCCGTTTCCTACGTCTGCTATCACTTCTCCGGCTCCGATCTGCTGCCTGCGATGGACGAAGGCGGATTCGTGCTGGACTACATCATGCCCGCTGGCAGTTCGCTGGCCGAGACCAATCGTGTGGTTGGCCATGTGGAACAAATTCTGCACGAAACTCCCGAGGTGGAAAGCACCTCGCGCCGCACCGGCCTGCAATTGGGTCTGGCTGCCGTGACTGAGGCGAATACCGGAGACGTACTAGTCAAACTGAGACCCAAACGCGATCGGGACGTGGAAGAAGTAATGGCCGATGTGCGGGCCAAAATTAAGCAACAGGAGCCCGCCCTCGATCTTGACTTCATACAAGTTCTCCAGGATATGATCGGCGATCTAACATCGGCTCCGGAGCCCATCCAGATCAAGCTGTTCTCCGAAGATCCAAAGCTACTGGAGGAATGGGCTCCGAAAGTTGCAGAGGCGATTCAAAAGATCAGCGGCGTGGTGGATACTCTCAATGGAATCGAGAACACGATCAGCGGACCAGCAGTAACTTTTCAGCTCGACCCGAGCGTGGCAGCCCGGGCCGGCTTCACTGCGGAAGAGATCGCCGTGGATGCTTCGGCCATCCTAGAAGGCGAACCAGCGCCCACACCAATCATAACCAACGGTCGTGCCTACACCTTGCGGGTGCGCTTTCCTTCGGCGAATCGTGCCTCGCTCGAAGCCATGCGCGATACGCTGTTGATTAGCAGCACCGGACACACCGCCACTTTGGGAGCGCTGGCAACTGTGGTCGAAACTCCCGGTCAGACTGAGATCCGCCGGGAAAACCTGCAGCGCCAGGTTGCGGTCACCGCCCGTCTTGAGGGGACGAATCTGGGCAGCGGGATGGCTGCCGTGCAAAAAACTGTGGCCGGACTGCACATCCCTTCGAGCATTCGAGTGGAATACGGTGGAACTTATCAGGAGCAACAACGCTCGTTCCACGATCTGGTCATCGTGCTGATTCTGGCTATTCTTCTGCTATTCATTGTGCTGCTGTTTGAATTTGGAACCTTCGCTGCGCCCGTAGCGATTCTTTCGTCAGCTCTGCTTTCCACCTCTGGGGTCTTTATCGCGCTGCTGATTACCGGCACGACATTCAACATCTCGTCCTTCATGGGCATGATCATGGTGATCGGAATTGTTGCCAAGAACGGTATTCTTCTGCTCGATGCTGATCAACGATTACGCGCACTTGGCATCAACGACGAAGATGCGATACTGCAAGCCGGACGCCGCCGCTTGCGACCTATCGTGATGACGGCCCTGGCTACGGTCGCGGGCATGTTGCCCCTCGCGTTCGCCATTGGCGCTGGGTCTCAGATGCTGCAACCGCTGGCCATCGCGGTGATCGGCGGCGTTCTGATTTCCATGGTACTGTCCTTGCTTATCACGCCCGCGGTGCATTTCTTCTTGAGCGGAAAGAGCGCGTCTAAGGACGCTGTGGTCTAGCCGACTTCATTCTCCACAGCGCTTGCTAGCCAAGTCGCGGGTGGACCTGCGCAAGACTCCTGAAATCTTTGTAAGTTGGCGAAGTATCCTCTTCTCCCCGAGCGCGGAGCGGGGGTAAATGCCGGGTCGGATAGCCTAGCCCGGCAACAGTGAGGTTGACGTTTTTTTGCCGGAGGAATTGCACTAGAATCATCTTGGTCTTCATCCGGCTCGCTCCGTCTCACGAGCCGGCTGCAAGCTCCAAGAAAAACTGTGACCGACGAGAAAAACAAATCAGGTCTCGACGAGCAGACTTTTCAAAAACTGCTGGAAGCCGCAAGTGTGCTCCAGAAGCACAATCGCGGAATCCGCAAGACGGCCGTGAGCCCGGAACCACACAGAGAGCAATTCCGAGACCCAGCGCCGGCAACTGAAGATGCACTTCGAAAAGGCGCTCCGGCTGCAGAAGAAAACACACGGACTACTCCAGACTACTCGCTCACTCTCGCCGAGATCGTTGAAGTACAGCATCAGATCCAGATACGCCATCTTGAATCTGACCAGTCAATGGCACTCGTGGCCGAGAGAATCGCACGTATCACCAAGGCAAGCGGAGCCGCCATTGGAATTCTAGAGGGAAAAATTGTCAGGTACCGTGCCAGTGCAGGTGCAGCACTGCCCCTGGAGAGCGAAGTTAGCCTGGAAACGGCCATTTGCGCCGACACCGTGCAAACCGGAAAAGTCCTGCGCGCGCCGGACGTGAACACCGCGCTTCTCTTCGATCCGGCCGTGTGCATGGAGCGCGGTATTCAATCTCTGGTCGCCGTCCCCATCTATCACGATGGGAGCATCGCAGGAGCTCTGGAGCTTTACTTTGATCGAGTGAACGGCTTCATTGAACAGGACATTCACACCTGTCAACTCATGGCAGGTCTGGTGACGGAAGCAATCAGCCGAGACGCAGGTTCGGCGCTGAAGAAGTCGATGGCGGCGGAACGGTCCTCGATGTTGGCCGCGATCGAGAAAATCAAGCCCAGTCTGGCCGCTTTGGCCGGCCCCCGCGCCGAAGCTTCGCCCCCTATGAAGTCGGGCAAGAATGTTGCCGCGCCGACCCTGAATGTGGCGGAGCCTTGTGCCTGCTGGAAGTGCGGCGGCCCGCTCATCGAAGAAGAGCAGTTTTGCGGGAGGTGTGGGGCTCCGCGCATTGGTGAAGTCGATACGGCCAGCATCCAGAGCAAACTGGCATCGGCCTTGCACATGCACCAAGCAAGCCGGGAGCTTCCCTTCGCGCCTTTCAGCGAAACCGTCCCGCAGCTTGAGGAGCAGGGCGCAGACATAGCGAGCGATGCAACGGAGGAGGCAACGGAGGAGGCGCATCAGGATGGCGTGCTTCAACCGTTCTCGATTGCCGGACTGGCAGAGGAGGATTCGTCGCCGACGGAATCGTTGGTCTCCCATGCCCCCGAAGAACACAGTACCGAGCCTCTATCCCTTGGGTCTGAGGCAGTGAAAAACAATTTGGAAGCTCATCCCGTTGCACTGGTGCGGGCGCGCCAACA
>DATNKA010000970.1:0-3554 GCA_035603655.1 Candidatus Acidiferrales bacterium
CGCACCTTGCCGCCCAGCGTGTGCACCATGAACTGCAGTCCGTAACAGATTCCCAGCACCGGCGACCCCAATTCGAAGACTCGCGCATCCGCCGGCGGCGCATCTTTGTCATACACCGACCACGGCGCGCCCGAGAGCACAATGCCGACGGGCGCATAGCTTTTCACCTCGTCCAGCGAAGCGGTGCAGGGTAGCACCACGGAAAAAACATTCTGTTCGCGGATGCGGCGCGCGATGAGCTGCGTATATTGCGCGCCGAAGTCCAGGATGACGATGGACTGGTCGAGAATGGATTGGGTTTCCACGGATGAGTTTCTCAAATCATATGGTTTGTGTAAAGCGCATCGTGGTAGAGGTGTTGCAGGCAACCGGTTTACGGGCAGAGCAGCGGGTAATTAAGGAGCCAGAGCTAGGTCTCTACCGCAAGCTTTGGAAGATCGCTCAGGATTGGTTCGTCACGGTCGATCGAAGTTGCGATCGGGGTTGAGTTTACCAGCGGCATCGCTGGCGGAACGGGTAACGTTGCTCGCACAGCTTCCGGCATTTCGGCGATGCATACATAGCCGGTGAGGCGCACCATATAGAGCCAGTCGGCGACGGCAAGATAAGCGAGCGCAACGAGGATGATGCCGGCCATAACGATTCGCGCCGGCGCAACTCGGAGCAAAGCCAGTGGGAAGGAAACCGCGGTCGTGGCCATGCTGAAGGCAACCAGGTGGGCGAGAGCAGTCCAAGTACTCACTGCGAAGACCGGACCGATATGATCTCGCGAGAAAGCGACGGCTGCGGCGATCGAGGCCAATGCGTCCTTGCCGTTGCGGACAGCGAATATCGCGGCTAGTGATAGCCACCAGTTCAGCGCCCAGCCCGCCATGCAGATTAGCGAGGCCATGGCAAGAAACAGAATAAAGCTAAGGCCCGGCCGCGGATTTACCTTGGTTGAAACGAAGCTGGCGAGAATGGCCGTCCCCACGAAGGCTAGAATCGTTGACAGTACCACAACAACGCGCAGGAAATTGAGATCGATGAGGGAGCGTATCGGCCGGGGCTTCTCCGCGACCGATATCTGCGCGGAGGGGTTGAACGCTACGTCTTCACGGAAGTAGGCGAGCAGGGCGCGCACCGTCGCGAGACGCCCCATGGAAGCCGCTAAGATCCATAGCGAGGAAAGCGCCAAGCTGGCGAGCAAAGCCGCGAGGGCGGCGCGATTAAGGCTGCCCCGAAGTATGTGTGTGATCGCCCGGCCTACGAGCGCAGGCTGCCGAGTCGCCAGCAGAGCAGCGTCGGCCTTGGTCACCGGCAGCGTGTCGAGATATTCAAAGCAATAGAAACTGGATAACGCGGCGGTGGTTGCACCGAGCACCCAGCGCCATGAAATTTCGGCAAACGTCAGCGATGGCCTGCGAAGCGCAACGCGAAAGCCTTCGATGGTAGGCGATGGCAAAGACATTCCCTTCTATTGCAAGCATACCGCTAATCATCAAGAAACTTTACACATATCGTCCGACGATAGCTGCATCCGACCGTGACGAATCAGCATCTCTTGAATAAGGCAGCAAGAAAGGAACAACTTAGAAATGAAGTTCGTAGAACGTTTAACTTCGTTCGCCATCGTAACCCTTGTGCTCTCATTGAGCACGTTTGCCAAGGACGGTCATTCGGGGAATTTCACTTTGTCAGAGGCCGTGCAGGTTGGATCTACACAGCTTGCCCCCGGCAACTATAAGGCTGAGTGGAATGGTCCGGCCAATGATGTAAAGATTGACTTCATAAAAAATGGCAAGACCGTCGCCACGACGCAGGGTAAAATCCAGAACCTGCAGAAACCTTCTCCCTATGACGCAGTGCTTACAAAGACACTTCAAAACAACACGCAAGAACTCAGCGAGATCGACTTTGGAAATCATACCGAGGCTCTCGTGCTCGGAGGAGAGTAACAACGGTCTTTCGGATTCGAAGCGGGCCTGCACTCTGCGGGCCCTTTTTTACACCTGGGACTGCATCACTTCACAACAATATTTACTAGCTTGCCGGGAACGTAGATTTTGTTAACGATCTGCTTGCCTGCGATGAAAGACCGCACTTTTTCATCGGCAAGCGCGCGATCGAGAACGTCGTCTTTGGTAGCGTCAGCGGGCACAGTGATGCGGCTGCGCAACTTCCCATTGATTTGCACCGGGATTTCGAGTTCGTCTTCTTTGGCGAGCGCGGCATCGTATTTTGGCCATGGAGCTTTGAGCAGGCTTCCCTTTTCGCCAAGCATCTCCCAGAGTTCGTGGGCGAGATAGGGCGCGAAGGGCGCGAGCAAGAGGACCAAGTCGCGCTGCACTTCAGCGAGTAACTCAGCGGGTATATACGGCTTCTCAGATTCGACCGGGAAGGCGCCGGTGTCTAACCCGCCAGCCTGGTAGGCGCCGCCATACATCGTATTCACCAATTCCATGATGGCGGAAATGCAAGTATTGAAATGCCAGCGGCCTTGGAAGTCGTCACTGACACGCTTGATGGTTTGGTGTAGCTTGCGTTGGATAGCGCGCGCTTCCGGCGGCAAGTCCGCGGGCACCGGTTTGTTCCAATCCGGATGATTCAGTTGAGCGTTGCGGACTACGAAGCGATAGACGCGGCCTAGAAATCTTTGCATGCCTTCGATGCCGGAATCCTGCCAGTCGAGGTCGCGGTCGGGAGGAGCGGCGAAGAGGCTGTAGAGGCGCGCGGCATCGGCGCCGTAGCGCGCGACCATTTCGTCCGGGCTGACAATGTTGCCTAAGCTCTTCGACATTTTTGCGCCATCTTTGATGACCATACCCTGGGTGAAGAGTCTCTCGGCTGGTTCGTCGTTGGTGATAAGGCCGAGGTCGCGCATGAACTTTGTCCAGAAGCGCGAGTAGATCAGGTGCAAGATAGCGTGCTCCACTCCTCCGATGTACTGGTCGATGGGAAACCAGTATTGCGCGGCCTTCGAGTCGAACGGAGCCTGGTTATTGTGCGCGTCAGTGTAGCGATAAAAATACCAGGACGAATCGACGAAGGTGTCCATGGTGTCGGTTTCGCGGCGCGCGGGGCCTCCGCACTTTGGACACGTGGCGTTCAGGAATTCCGGAACGCGGCTGAGGGGGGAGCCGCCGGTCAAAGTGATGTCAACGTTCTCGGGCAAGATGACCGGCAAATCTTTTTCGGGCACGGCAACGATTCCGTCTTTTTCGCAATAAAGCATTGGGATGGGCGTGCCCCAGTAGCGTTGCCGCGAGATGCCCCAGTCTTTTAAGCGATAGGTGACGGTGGCTTTGCCGAAATTATTTTTTTCGGCGTGCTCGGCCATTTTTTTGACGGCGTCATCGCAACTTAAATTGCTGAAGGGACCGGAATTGATCAGCATGCCTTGGTGCGAGATGAAAGGCAATGCAGGCTCGGCCATGGTTTCTTCGGGATCTTCGACGATCGGAAGAATGACAAGCCGAATTTCGATGTTGTACTTTTTCGCGAACTCGTAGTCGCGCTCATCGTGCGCGGGCCCGCTCATGATGGCGCCGGTACCGTAATCCATGAGGATGTAG
>DATNKA010000971.1:0-5968 GCA_035603655.1 Candidatus Acidiferrales bacterium
CATCCCGCGAAAAACTATTTCGACCAGGGCGTCATGATCACGCTCAACACCGACGACCCGGCGCTGTTTGGAACTACGCTCTCGCGCGAATACCAGCTGGCCCAGGAGACCTTCGGATTCACCGACGAGCACCTCCGCGAACTGGCCCGCAATTCCTTCGAAGCTGCGTTCCTGCCGGCAGAGAAGAAACTGGAATTCTTGAACCTCTTCGACGCCGCTGCCGCGAGGTGAGAGGCCATGTAGGGACGGCGCCTCGGCTGTCCCGGCCCGGGGCAAAGCCCGGCCGCTCCGCGATCCCTGCTGTTGTTGTAGAATCGCCACCGAAAATCAGAAAGGTGCATTGCCCTTAACTGAGAACTGGTTCCCATGCCCCAACACATCGGCATCGTCGCTTGCAGCACCGAGGGAGCCGCACTCTGCTATCGCACTATCTCCCTCGAAGGCGCCCAGATGCTGAGTAAGCATGATCATCCCGAAGTCTCTCTGCACTCGTACTCGCTTGCGAAATACATGCAGCGCGTTCACGCGGGAGACTGGGCGGGCGTTGCCGAACTCATGCTATCTTCCGCGGAAAAGCTGGCCCGGGCGGGCGCGGACTTTCTTATTTGTCCGGACAACACCATCCACCAGGCCTTCGATTTGATCGAGCACCGGTCACCGCGCCCCTGGCTACACATTGCGAGAGAAGTCGCGAAAGAGGCGCAGCGCTGCCAGTTCAAACGCCTTGCCGTTCTAGGCACTCGTTATCTGATGGCAGGTCCGGTCTACCGCGAAGCGCTGAAGGCCGCCGGAATCGAGCACCGCATTCCAGGTGCTGAGCAACGCGAGCACCTCGACCAGATCATCATGGACGAACTGGTCAATGGCCAGTTTCTGCCGCGATCCTTAACATATTACGTGGAAGTAATTCGCTGCTTCAAAGACGAAGGCTGCGACGCGGTCGTCCTGGGCTGCACCGAAATCCCGTTGCTGGTCACGCCCGAATCCTCGCCGCTGCCAGTCTTGGATTCGACACGCTTACTGGCGAAAGCCGCAGTTCGTAAGGCCATAGAAGGTTGAGGTTTGTAGGGGGGACAGCCGCCCTCGGCGGTTCGGAGCGACGCGACCATGTGCGCGAGCACTCTTGCCCGCGAAATCTATCCATATCGATGATGCATGTATGTATGCCAAGTCGCTTATATCCCCGCCCTGAACTGCGGGGGTTTTACGCTCCCGAGGATAATCCATGCTGAAATTCCGTTCACTCCCGGCTCGCTACGCCGTCGTCCGTTTTGATCCGCACGCACCGATTCCCGACTGGGCCACGAAGGGCGAATTCACCTCCGCTACCCGTACCACCGACGAAGTCTCCATCGTCTGCCCTGCGCAAGACATCCCAGAAAATGGGGCGCCTGCCCTGCGCTGGATGTGCCTGAAACTCGAAGGCCCGTTCCCCTTCTCTCAAACCGGAGTCCTTCTCTCTTTCATCGAGCCGCTATCGAACAATGGCATTCCGATCTTCGCAATCTCAACCTACGATACCGATTACATTCTGATTCCTGAAGAGCACAGCAGCCACGCTGCTGACTTGCTCCGCGAAGCAGGGCACGAATACCTTAACGGATAAAACAGGCTCGGGTTCTGCAAAAGCCCAAAAGCTGGCATCGCAATGTGCGGCACGGCGGCCGGTTAGCGCCGTTCGCCCTTCAAAACTCGCAGAACGCTGCTGTCGAACCTGACACTGACCCCATATCCATGCTGTAATGAGAGTATTCATCCATGCCATTAGCCCTCACCACCTTGCGCCGCCGCGCCAAAGCCCTGCACCGCAACCTGCGCGGCGCTGCCATGGCGGCACGCGCTGTCGCCTCGACCGATCATCCCTTGCTGGCGCACATTATCCCCATCCGCCGTTGCAACCTGGCCTGCACCTACTGCAACGAGTTCGACGATTTCTCGATGCCCGTCCCCACGGAAGAAATGTTCCACCGCATCGACAAGCTGGGCGCACTGGGTACAGCGGTTGTCACCATTTCCGGCGGCGAGCCTCTATTGCATCCCGAACTCGATGACGTGATTCGTCGTATTCGCGCCAACGGGATGATCGCCGGGCTTATCACCAACGGCTATCTGCTGGTCGCGGAACGAATCAAGCGCCTGAACCGCGCCGGACTCGAGTGGCTGCAGATCTCCATCGACAACGTGAATCCCGACGAGGTCTCGAAGAAAAGTTTGAAGGTTCTCGACCGGAAGCTGCAGCTGCTTGCCGAACACGCGGATTTTCACGTGAACATCAATTCGGTTGTGGGCAGCGGCATTTCGAATCCGCAGGACGCCTTGACCATTGGCAAGCGCGCCCTGGAGCTCGGCTTCACCTCGACCATCGGCATCATCCACGACGGCAGCGGCCAGGTGCAGCCGCTGAATGACGAAGAGCGCCGCGTCTACGACGAAATGAAATCGTGGGAGAAGAGCAGCTTCACCCGCATCAACGCCTTCCAGGACAACATCGCGGAAGGACTGCCCAATGATTGGCGCTGTCGCGCCGGCGCACGCTATCTCTACATCTGCGAAGACGGATTGGTCCACTACTGCTCGCAACAACGAGGCTATCCCGGCGTGGCGCTCGCCACCTACACCCGCGAGGATATGCGGCGCGAATATCTCACCCAAAAAGGCTGCGCACCCCACTGCACGGTTTCGTGCGTCCACCAGGTGTCGATCTTCGATAGCTGGCGCGCCCCGCAGCACCCTGCACCGGCGATTCAGGCGGCAACCTCGGGTGAATTGGTGCAGATCAAGTAGGTAGAGCTGAGCGATACGCTCGTGAAGCCGACTTGCAAGGGCGTGGCCTTCGGCCGCTCTCGAACAATGAAAATGCGGGCTGTCGCCCAGCGCAGAACTCACCAACGGCCTGAGTCTATTTCTTCGGCTGCGCCGACGGCGGCAGAATATTATTCAACCTCAAGTACATGGCGGCGGCCGCATAGTGATCGGCCCATCCGCTGGCCAGTCCCAGCGCGGCCATGGCGCGGGGAAATTGCTTCCCTCCGAAAAGTTCAACGCTGTCGCCAAGTTTGGAGTCGTCCATCTTGCCCAGCGCCTCCCCGCAAAAGTCGAAGGAAGCCGAAGCTGCGGCCAGCAGTTTCTCCTTGGAATCAGTTTCCTTGGCTTCTTCAACCTTGGGCGCGGCGACGTCAGCCGCCTTGGCGCACAGCGAATTGTTCGAGCCGATAATGTGGACGACCAGATGCGCGAAGCTCATCTGCTCCGGCGTTGGCTTGTAATTGAACTTGTCGGCGGGCATGGCGGTAATGGCGCCAACTGTATTATTCCGCGACCGCGGCAGCAGCAGGCGCAGCGAAGCCGTTACCGGATCCTTCACCGGCGCCGAAGCTTGCGGAGCGGCGGATGCAGAAGAAGGGGACGTTGCAGTCTGTGTCCATCCAGAAGCGAGACAGACACCCGCGAAGACAAGCGTAACCAAAATCCGTTTCATTGAAATCTCCTCGACCTGCCAGATCATAATATCGGATAGCAATTCGGGTCCATTCTGCTAAGACCTTGCAGCCAGTGCTGCCAGGCCCAATTTCCAGAATAAATACCACGCGGCCACGATCACAATCGCCGTGGTGCGTTTTACTTTACTGTTGCAGGAGAAGCCGATTCCCAGCAGTATGATCGTCCAGATAACGATCGCATCCAGTGCAGAGGCCATGCCGTAGAGAAATTTATTGGTGGTCGGATCCATGAAGTAGGCCGGATTCGTTGCCACCGGATTGTTTATGTTGAAGCCCTCGGGATTCACTCCGGCAAACATCGAAATTGCGCCCAGTATTGATCCAATGACCCCGGGCAGCGCCGCATAAAAAACGATGGCATAAGCGGTTTTATAACTGACATCCGCCCCGGCGCCAAACTTGAACGTGGCCCACAGCACCAGGCTGGTGACCGCGAAGTACAACAAAATCATCACTGGAATTCCGTAGGACAGGTAGCGAACCAGGCTGCTCGAAAAGCTAATCTGTTTCGCCTGCTGGTCAGCCGGGAGCTTGTCGAATTGATCGGCCCGCGAGGAATGCGCAATTTCGTTCTTGCTGATCTGATCAAATCCGATCTGCCGGTCCATCGAATATACGAATAGCAGCGAGATGAGGGAGATCAATAGCCATGGTCCCCACCAACTCGCGTTGCGGCGCAGGTCGGTAAACGTTTTTGCGGGCGCAATGAAGGTGTTGATAATGCGTACGCCTTCGGAAAGCGGAGCAGTTTCGGGCGAGGGAACCTCTGCGGACATCGGCGGGAGCGGAGCTGCGGCCATCTTGTACCTCCTGCGGGATGCGAAGGAATTCTAGCGGGGAAGCGGCTTTGAAACAAGCGGCGCCGGGGGGAGTCCCGTTTTAAGATGAAGCGATGCAAAACGTGACGTCAATTTCGATTGCGGCGCTTGGCTTGGAACTGGCTCCTGCGGCTTTGTTCGGCTTGATGCCGGAAGGGATAGCGCGCGCGGTGGCGCGATGGCCCGCCGCTCTGCGCGTGAGTGTTCCGGCGCTCCTGGTCGCGCCCTACGCGCTGGTTTCGCTTTCGCTGCAGACGTTTCAGTGGGAGTGGTTTGCATTTTACTCCGCTCTGCCGGTGGCCATTGCATGGCTGCTGATGCGTGCCGCAACTGCCGATCCGCAACAGCGCGGCGACTGGCGAGATGGGTTCATCCTGCTGGTGCTGGGCCTGGCTGTCGACCTGCGGTGGTTTGACGGCGCATGGCCAAGCGGCCTGCGGGCCTTGAACGAATTGTTGCTGGTGGATGCTGGCTTGTACGGATTTCTAGCCATCCGGCAGTTGAGCGGCAGCGGATTCGATTTTCACCTGAAGTGGAGTGACTGGAAAACCGGTCTCCGCGAGCTTGCTTTCTTCACCCCCATCGTTATCGTGCTGGGACTGACGCTGGGCTTCATCCACCCGCATCGAAACCTCCCGGGAATTGGCAGCGCACTGCTGCGGTGGGTGGCGATATTTTTCTTTACCGCTGTGCCGGAAGAGCTCTTCTTTCGCGCCTGGATACAGAACTTGCTGGAGCGACGCGTCGGGCGTCGCGCGGCCCTCCTGACGGCCTCGCTTCTCTTTGGCCTATCACACTTCAACAAGCGCTCCGCACATTTCAACTGGCGCTATGTCTTGTTGGCAACGATCGCAGGAATCTTCTATGGACGCGCATGGCGCGAACACCGGCGTGTTCCAGCCTCCACCATCACTCATGCCAGCGTCGATTGGCTGTGGGGACTGTGGTTCTAAGGCCTGGTTAGGGATCGCTGCCCAAACTGATACGAACACTGTAGAGGTGCATCAAGCAGTCAACCGTCACTGCTGGGGCTACTCGAAAGGGAGCCGCCCAAAGGCTTTGCACGGATTCCAATGACCCTCAGCCTCGACTTTTCGCGCCGATGGCAATTGAGCTGCAAACGACTCTTGGCAACGTAGTGGCAGTTGCTTCCGCGAAACAACTGTCGAGAGAAAACGGGTTACTGCGGTCGCAGCATTCCAGAGATGCCAGAAAATCAGGCCAAGGGGCGCCCGATTTCCGGGCGCTCCCCTACTTCTTGGCGGGCACAGAATTTGAAAGGGACGACACTTATGAGGATCCTGATGACGAAACCAAACGCAATTCAGTTGATGGTTGCACTTTGCGCGGTTCTTTCATGCCTTTGCCCGATGCGGGCGCAGCAGACCGCGTCACTGTCGAGCGCTGTAACGGCGCTTCCCCGGGTGATGCGTTTCAACGGAGCCGCGAAGGATCAAAACGGCAATCCGCTCAGCGGCGTGATCGGCATCACCTTCGCTCTCTACTCGGAGCAGAATGGCGGCGCCCCGCTGTGGCTGGAGACGCAAAATGTCCAAGCCGACGGCAATGGCCACTACACCGTTGTTCTCGGGGCCAGCCAGCCCGATGGCTTACCCACAGATCTGTTCACCTCCGGGCAGGCCCGCTGGG
>DATNKA010000972.1:0-3077 GCA_035603655.1 Candidatus Acidiferrales bacterium
ACTCGCTCGGGGTGATTCTGTACGAATTGCTGGTGGGCGTGTTGCCCTTTAGCTCGCAGGGCGGCGGCCTGACGCCCTCCATACTGGAGAAGCTCCGCGCCGATGAACCTACGCTGCCCAGTTCCAAGATCAAAGCTCTCGGCGAATCCTCGGACGAGTCTGCCGAGAAGCGTCAGGAGGAACCGAAAAGCTTGCGCCGCCATCTGCGCGGCGAACTCGACTGGATCGCAATGAAGGCGCTGGAACACGACCGTTCTCGGCGCTACGGCTCGCCTTCCGAGTTAGCCGCCGACATTCAGCGCTACCTAAACGACGAACCTGTACTGGCTGGCCCGCCTAGCACCACATACCGCGCCTCGAAATTCGTCCGGCGGCATCGTTTCGGCGTAGCCGTGGCCGCTGCCGCCCTGATCCTATTGGTTGCATTTGCCGTCACTATGGCGCTGCAGGCGCGCCGGATCGCCAAGGAACGCGACCGCGCGAACCGCGAAGCTGCTGCCTCCGAGCGCGTTGCCGACTTCATGACTCAGATGTTCAAGGTCTCCGATCCCGGCGAAAGTAGGGGCAACAGCGTCACGGCCCTCGAAATTCTCGACAAGGCTTCCAAGGACGTCGATCGCGGTCTGGCGAACGACCCCCAGTTGCAAGCCCAGATGATGAACACGATGGGCACCGTCTACGAGAATCTGGGGCTCTTCGGCCAAGCGGAGCCGCTGCTGCGTCACGCCCTGGAAATTCGCCGCCAGATACTTGGCAATAGCAACAAAGACACGCTGAAGTCGATGTATCAGCTTTCCGAGGTGCTCACCTGGAAAGGCAACGCGGCAGAAGCCGAAAAGCTCTGCCGCGAGTCCTTCGAAGGCCGCAAGACTGTTCTTGGGCTCGAAAATCGCGACACCCTGACCTCGATGAACTGGCTGGTATGGATTCTGTTCATCGAGGGACAGTATCCTGAAGCCGAGAAGCTGGCTCGTCAAACGGTCGAAACCACACGGCGGGCGCTCGGGCCGCAGGACAAGGTCACGCTAAGCGCTATGGGCCGGCTGGGAGTCATCCTGACGGAAGAACGGAAGCTCCCGGAGGCAGAAGCGATCCAGCGCGAAGGGGTGGAAGTCCGAAAGCGGACGCTTGGCGTCGAGAACCCCGATACGTTAGCCGCGACGAGCAACCTCGCTACCCTGCTGCATGCCGAGGGGAAATTCGCTGAATCGGAAAAACTGAACCGGGATGCGCTCCCGGTATGGCAGCGAGTGTTCGGTACCGAGAATGCCAAAACACTGATGGTTGTAGAGAATCTTGCGATCGACGTGAAGGATCAGGGCCGGTACGCCGAGGCGGAAAAATTGGATCGCGGCGCACTCGAGATCGAGGTCAATAAATTCGGCCCCGACAATCGGAGCAGTCTGATTACGATGACAAACCTGGCCGAAACACTCGCGGAAGAAGGCAAATATTCCGAGGCTGAGCAATTGCTGCGGCAGGCTGCAGATGGGAAGCGGCGCACCATGGGGTCCGAACATCCATCGGTCTTCTACTCCCTGGACACGCTGGGCAATCTCCTGAAGAAAGAGAAGCGCTACGCGGAGTCCGAGAAGGTCTACCGGCAAGTGTTCGATGCCCGGAGCCGCGTTCTGGGCGCCGCCAATCCCGACACCGCCTTCAGCGCCTACGCGCTTGCTTGTGTTTTGTCGCTGGAGGGTAAGCGCGACGAGGCGTTCACCAACCTGCAGTTCGCCGTGGAACACGCGCTTAGTACGGACCAGCGCAAAGGACTGGAGACCGACGCCGATCTCAAGCCGCTGCGCGGCGACCCTCGTTTCGGCGCGCTACTGGCCACTGTGAGCCAATCGGCCGCATCACAAAACCCATAGCTAAAAAACTATGCGGAACTACGCTTCCGTTTGTCGCACAGGCCAACTGAGGACGATGGCCATTCTCATGTCAGCATCACTTCCGAGAAACGCTCTGCGCTCACAAATTGCGCAGGTCGTCGATCGTTGGCTATTCGGAAGTTTCAACTCTGACTCCGACGCCGGTCATAACAGAGTCGGACCTTCCCGGACAGGGAATGACACGGTAGAACATCAATAATTCCTGTCACCTTCGTTCTGCACATTTCAAGTGATCACTGACCCCGTGATCCGTTTGTGATCCGTTAGTACTGCTTACCACTGCCTTCCACTGCTTTACGTTGCCCGCCGTGCGCTCTATGTTTGTTGAAACTACGTTTTCGAGTAAATTCGAATTCCACTCTCTCCGCCAACTTATTAAAAATAAACAAGTTGTCTGGACTTCCGAATCCACTCTCAGGAACCTGTTTCGTCCTTGTAATGAGTGACATGCAGTTTTGAAGGACCCAGGTGCGTGCCGTTAAGGTTAAAACCCACCTGTTCGGAATCAAGTTTTTCGATCCGCGAAGAGGAATTTTGCAGACCAAGGTCGGTGCGTCCGCTTCTTGAGCACGTCGCGCCAATTGCGAATCATGGCTTGCAAGTTCTCTGCTTAGTTCTCAGGGCTCGGGCAGCGACGCTCCACTTCCGGGCCAAGCGAGCCGGGCTTCAGTTCACCGCCATCCAACGAACTACAAGTTGCTCAGCCCACGCCCCACGCGCGGGCAGGCCTACGGGGTTTTGGAGCCTAGGGAGTGGCAATTTTGCCGTTCCCTCTTTCCATCCCGTGATCCGTTTGTGATCAATTAGCACTGCTTACTACTGTCTTCCACTGCTTTACGTGCCCGCCGTGCGCTCTACCCTTGCTTCTCACACAATGTGACTGTTGACAGACCCGGCGTATAGCGCTCCGCCTGGATACTTCGACAAAGGCCTGCGGCCAGCACTTGAAACGCCGCTGGAACAGGCCGTTGCAGCGGGAGTAGTGCGCCCAGGTATTGAAGCCGACGATCTGTTACGAGCGTCGCGACCTTATGCCACGGACCACACGGGGGCAGAGCCCGTCGATGCGCGCAGAATGGTCGAATTGCTGGTTGATGGCCTGCGTTACGGGGCGGGCACACAAATCGTCAACCGAGGATCGCGCCTGGACAGGTCGGCGGACACCAGCCGACTTTGCGGGACCTA
>DATNKA010000973.1:0-9555 GCA_035603655.1 Candidatus Acidiferrales bacterium
TGGCCGGACCTCGGGATTTCTGATGGCCGGCTCGGGCAACTGCGCCGAGGGTGCCGGATTCTGCGGCGAGGGTGCGGGCTTTTGCCCCGGCGGGGCAGGATTCGCTTCCGACGGAGGAGGTGGATTCTGGGGAGTCGTTTGAGCTGCATTTTGCGCGGAAGAGACTTCCGGAGACGCCGCCTGCAACCAGGAGGCAGCTGAAGCATTCGACGCAAACCCGCAGAACAGCAAGGCGGCCAGGATCGGCAACCTCACAGGATGCGTTATCTCCAGACGCCGCCCCAAAGACAGACTCAATCGTCGCCGCTCCCAACGGGGAACTGAGTGAAGATACACCATCTGCGACCTGACAAAACATAAAACTAATGTTTGTAACGATCCCCGAAGAAATTAGCGGCTAGGCAGGCATCCATTACCAGGGGAACAGCAATTTCGCGGTTGAGAGAATCGCGGACTTAAGATCTAGAACAACGAACTTTGTCGCCGGCTGGGCGTGATCTTGAAGTGGTCGTAAGCGAGCTGCGTCGCGACGCGCCCGCGAGGAGTGCGGTTCAGGAATCCGATCTGCATCAGGAATGGCTCGTAGATCTCCTCGATCGCGTCCGGCTCTTCCGCGAGAACCGCTGCGAGTGTACTCAAACCGACCGGACCGCCCTGGTACTTCTCGATAATCGTCAGGAGCAGCTTCCGGTCAACTTCGTCGAATCCGTATTTATCCACTTCGAGCATCTGCAGAGCCGCCTGCGCCGTGGTCAAATCGATCTTCCCAGCGCCGCGCACCTGCGCATAATCGCGCACCCGACGCAGCAATCGGTTCGCGATTCGGGGCGTTCCCCGGGACCGGCTGGCAATTTCGATCGCACCCGCATCGTCGACTTGCACGCCCAGTATCTCCGCTGAGCGTTCCACGATGACACGCAGATCCTCCGGAGTATAAAACTCCAGGCGCAGCACGATCCCAAACCGCGACCGCAGCGGCGCCGAGATCAATCCCGCCCGCGTAGTCGCGCCCACAAACGTAAACGGCTTCACCTCCAGCGTGTGCGTGCGTGCGGAAGGGCCCTGGCCAATAATGATGTCCAGTTTGTAATCTTCCAGTGCCGAATACAGCAACTCTTCGAGCACCGGCTGCAGCCGGTGGATTTCGTCGATGAACAGGACTTGCTTCTCCTGCATGTTGGTGATGATTGCCGTCAGATCGCCCTTGATCTGCAGAAGCGGCGCTGCCGTCGGCTGGAAGTGTACGCCCAGCTCGTTGGCGATAATGTTGGCCAGCGTCGTCTTCCCCAGCCCCGGCGGCCCATACAGCAACACATGATCCATGGCCTCGCCGCGCGAGCGCGCCGCCTCGATCGCCACCGCCAGATTTTCTTTGACCTTAGCCTGGCCAATAAACTCGCCGAGCCGTTGCGGACGCAGCTTCAGTTCGAACGAAGAATCGTCCTCGACCGGCGCCGCCGACACCAGACGGTCAGGACTGTAATTCAGATTGGGATTGTTCTTCGCGGTAGCCACTCGCCGGATATTACCACGCCCCAGGTTGGGACAGACCATGGCGGGAAAGCCGCCCTCGGCTGTCCCGCCATGGCGAAGCCCGGCTGCAGCGCGTAGCCGCCTGGTGGCTCGGCCGACTGAAGAAGCGAGACTTGGGTTCACAATCATCCCCGACCCCCGAACCGGTTCCTTGGGGCATCGGCGCAACCCGCCACGGTTCCTCTCAGAAATGAAAAAAGGCAGCGGGAACCGGCAAGGTCGTCTGTGCGATCCAATCGAATCTGCTTAGCCAACGCACGCTGATGGAACAGGCGCTCGGTGCAAATGACTCCTTCATCGCGCGCGGGACCGACGTCCCACAGTTTTCTGCAGGCGCTCGACCAACCCGTGCCAAAGGTCGCGACAGCAGTTGACGAAACATCGCAAAAATAACCGCATCTGACCACTCCACTCTGCAGGTCATCGGCCGCTATGCAACGGTTTCGGAGGCGGTGTCAAAATAATGGAGAAGAAAAGCAACCGAAGGGCAGTAACATGTGGGCGCCCAAAGAACGCGCAATCTGTGAGGATGGGACACCGTGGCTCAAGTCTTCACGTCGTATTCCCGCAAGGACAAGGATTTCGTTCGCAAGCTTAGCGACGCTTTCGCCAATCAAAAGCGTGACACCTGGATCGACTGGAAAGACATTCCGCTGACCGCGGAGTGGCAGCAGGAGATCCTGACGAATATCGAAGGCGCAGAAAACTTTCTCTTCGTCATCAGTCCGGATTCAGTTACTTCGCCCAGCTGCAGGATAGAGATCGATCACGCGGTAGCTAACAACAAGCGGATGTTTCCGATCGTTCGCCGACGTGTACCGGATGATGCGGTTCCAGAGGCTCTCGGTAAGTTTCAATGGATCGATTTCAGTGATGACGACACGTTCGAAGCAAGATTTGCAACGTTGATTGCGGCTCTTGATACCGATCTAGCTTGGGTTAAGGTACATACTCGCCTACTAACCCGGGCCAAAGAGTGGGAACGGGAGGGAAAAGACAAAAGCTTCCTTCTTCACGGCAAAGATCTGCGCGAGGCCGAATGGTGGGTAGCCAAAAGCTCCGAAAAAGATCCCAAGCCTACAACTCTGCAATCGCAATACATCCTGGCTAGCCGCCAGGCCGCAACTATGCTGCAGAGAATCGTTATTGCCGCCGTTGTCGTTGCGTTTTTGGTTGCCACGGGACTGGCAGTCTACGCCTTTATACAAAAGAACTTCGCCCAGCGCGAGACCCGGATAGCTCAACAAAACGAGCGCGAGTCCAAAGCCAGGGAGTTGGCGGCGCTCTCGACTGAAAGTCTCAGCGAGGATCCGGAAAAGAGCATCCTTCTGGGCATGCAGGCAGTGAACGCCACGCTTCGATTTGGGCAACTTGCTCTGCCCCCTGCGGAAGAGGCACTGCATCAGGCGCTCCTGTCTTCTCAGGTACGTGCGACCCTGCGCGGCCACTCGGACGTGGTTCGAGGTGTGGCCTTTAGCCCCGATGGCAAGCACATCGCCACCGCCAGTGACGACCAGACCGCGAAGGTGTGGGACGCGGAGACCGGCAAGGAATTGCTGACCCTGCGTGGCCACGCGGACTCGGTTATCGCTGTGGCTTTCAGCCCCGATGGCAAGCGCCTCGCTACCGCCAGTGAAGACCACACGGCAAAAGTGCGGGACGCGGAGACCGGCATGGAATTACGGACCCTGCGCGGCCATTCGGACTCTGTTTACGGAGTGGCTTTCAGCCCCGATGGTAAGCGCCTCGCCACCGCCAGTGCGGACCAAACGGCGAAGGTGTGGGACGCGGAGACCGGCAAGGAATTGCTGACCCTGCGCGGCCACTCAGACGCTGTAGACTGTGTGGCCTTCAGCCCCGATGGCAAGCGCCTCGCCACCGCCAGTGCGGACAAAACGGCGAAGATCTGGGACGCGGAAAGTGGCAAGAAATTGCTGACCCTGCGCGGCCACCTGGGCCCTGTTTACCATGTGGCTTACAGCTCCGATGGTGAGCGCCTCGCCACCTCCAGTTGGGACACAACGGCAAAGGTCTGGGACGCGGAGAGTGGCAAAGAATTGCTGACCCTGCGCGGGCACTTGAACTGGGTTATGGGTGTGGCCTTCAGCCCCGATGGCAAGCGCCTCGCCACCGCCAGTGTGGACCAAACGGCGAAGCTATGGGACGCGGAGAGCGGCAAGGAGTTGCTGACCCTGCTCGGCCACTCGGACTCTTTAAACGGTGTGGCCTTCAGCCCGGGCGGTAAGCGCCTCGTCACCGCTAGTGGGGACAAAACGGCGAAGGTGTGGGATGCGGAGAGCAGCAAGGAGTTACTTACCCTGCGCCTCCACTCGGTTATCGGTGTGGCCTTCAGCCCTGATGGCAAGCGCTTCGCCACCGCCAGTGCGGACAAAACCGGGAAGGTGTGGGACGCGGAGAGCGGCAAGGAATTGCTGACCCTGCGCGGCCACTCGGACTCGGTTTACGGTGTGGCCTTCAGCCCCGATGGTGAGCGCCTCGCCACCGCCAGTGTGGACCAAACGGCGAAGGTGTGGGACGCGGAGAGCGGCAAGGAATTGCTGACCCTGCGCGGCCACTCGGGCCCGGTAGACAGTGTGGCCTTCAGCCCCGATGGCCGGCGCCTCGCCACCGCCAGTGGGGACAAAACCGGGAAGGTGTGGGACGCGGAGAACGGCAAGGAATTGCTGACCCTGCGCGGCCACTCGGACTATGTCTACGGTGTGGCCTTCAGCCCTGGTGGCCAGCGCCTCGCCACCGCCAGTGGGGACAAAACGGCGAAGGAGTGGGACGCGGAGAGCGGCCAGGAATTGCTGACCCTGCGCCACTCGGGCCCTGTAGACGCTGTGGCCTTCAGCCCAGATGGCAAGCGCCTCGCCACCGCCAGTGAGGGTGAGGACCGGGGGGTTCGGGTCTACGCGCTCGACCTCGGCGAATTGCTCAACCTAGCTCGCAGCCGCGTCACCCGGACCTTCACTCCCGAGGAGTGCCAAGGCTACTTCCAGTCCGAAACCTGCCCGCCCTTGCCTTAAACTACAGAGGGAGAAGCGTCTGCCGGATTCAGAGTACGCCACGAAGCTCTGAGGGTTGACGCGAACCCACATGTCGGCACCACGTTGCCAAACATACTCAATCCCAGCGACTGAGCAGTACTCGGCATCCGCAAGAATTAAGTTCGTGCGGACCCGCCGGCAGACGGTTCAATGACTCTCCGCTGCCTTCGTCAATCGTGGCCCTCACCTCGAAAAAATCACACACTAAACTCGGCAACCCGATGCAATAAGAGAATCCTCCATTAAGCAATTCCATACACAACAAACGCAGCCACTCGTCACTGTTGCGCAGGCGTTTGAGCAAGGCGACATGCGAAATATCGGCCCGGTTCGCCAGCTTAGCGCGCGCGACCGTTTCCCGCAGAGAGTAACCCCGCGCCACATGTAGCATTAGCATCGTAGCAGGACGTCAGCTGATTGAAACTCCGCAGTCGCTCGACCGCACCCGAGTGCCAAGCCGTTTGCTCCCATCCTTCGGAAACAACGACGCGAACCCCTTCCAATTGTCTTCGACGATACGCATTCACCAAGCATATATCCGCAAACGCTAGAACCTTTTCCTTAAGTTAGAGATTAGGTGGGGTGGGCCTGGGTTATTGTTAACTTTTCCCTCAAGTACAAACCGGGTCAATGTCTCCCGGGACAAATCGCAGCACGGTTACGGCTAGACGCCGACCATGGGACGAAAGGCGGGAACAGGCAGGGGTGCGCCGATACAGCACTAACGTGACTCGGGACCAATCGCGCGAGAATTGTCGATCATCGCTAGCGAAGCTCACTTTGTTGTGCCGGGAGCCTTGGAAGTATCAAGAGCTTGGGCTGTTTTAGTCTGATCGTTGGAATTACTCCAGCTTCGCGTACTCCTGTTTGGCTTGCTTCAGGATGGGAATGTCGGGATCAGCGTCTTTCCAGAGAGCAAAAAACTCTTGGTAGCTTCCGCCAGCCGTTTTCGAATCTCCCGTCAGTACATAGGCCCGAGCGAGTTGGAGCCGTGCCAACGCCGCTAGAGGGCAATTCACCGCAACCCCTCGCTGGTCCAGAAACTTTTGAAACTCACCCACCGCCGCCGTGCCCTGATGCAACAACAAATAGGACTGGCCCCGGACATATACGGGATAGAGCGTGCCGCCAACCTCGAATTGCGGAAGAGGAGAGCCGAGTTCGTACTGCGCTGTGGTTTGGAGAAGCTCCACGGCTCTCGCCGGATTGCGGCGCTGAATCTCGATCGAGGCGTAAATGGTGGGCAGCCAATAACGATTTATCACAGTGTTAAGCGGAAACCGTGCAGCTAAGTCGTCCGCCATGCGCTTTGCCTGGTCGGTGTCTCCGATACGCGCGAAGGCCAGAGCCGCGAGAATACTCACGTCTCGCGTGGAGGCGGTAGCGAGGGCAGAGGTGGTCTCCTGCCGGGAGAGCGCGACATTGTTAAACTCGGCGTCGCGTAAGGCGACATCCATCTGCCATGCTGCTGCTGTTTCTGGTGAATCGTTGCGCAGCGCCGAGTCGGCCGCGCGTTTGGATAGGTCCCGTGCTCTTGCGAGATGACCATGGAATGCTTCGGTATCCGACTCGAACGAAAAAAGCACATCCTCCCCCAATTTGGCGCTCGCATCGGCGACTTGTCGCTGCATCTCGGAAGTGTCGCTTTCAAGAAAGGCGACTCCGTAGCGATTCCCATGCAGGAAGGGATTGTTAACCTTGTGCTCGATGGCCTGCTCGAACATCGCTTTCGCATCATTGAGGCGGTCAAGGGCGGCATACAGACCTACGAGGTTGGTAAAGGCAGCTGCGCTGCCCGGGTTGAGGCGGAGATCTTCGAGGCTTGCTTCCACGCCTTTTTCGTATTGTCCCAAATAAGTGTAATCGACCCCTAGGTTGCCGAAAGGTTCATTGCTGCGCGGATAGGTTTGGGCCCACATCTCATATGTCTGAACTGCTTTCTCAAGTTCACCCGTGACTAGAAGATAGTAGGTAGCGGAGATCCGGAATCTTTCCCGCTCGCTCACCTTGTCGCGCAAGTCGTAGGCCTTTCGCAAGTTCTCACTGGCACGACCGGGCTCTCTGAGATTAGAGTACGAGATTCCCAAAGCCGCGTAGCCAGCGGCGAAATTAGGGTCGAGTTCGATGGCGCGGTTGAAAAACGGAATCGCCGCGGCACTCCCTTGCTCCTGCAGGGTTGTCCTCCCCACGGAAAGTGCCTTCAGGGCTTCGAGAGAAGGCGTCGTCGCTTGATCCAGGGGAATGTCAAACTTTTCAACCGTGCTCAGGGATTCGCCCAGTTTCGCCCGAAGGTTGGTCACCGCCTCGCCCAGCGCTCGTAGGACGTGTTCCTTATTTTCCGCCGTTACCTGCTCCTGTACCAAGGGATCCCCCGTTTTGCAATTGATGGCATCAAGGCCAATTACATACTGGGTGCCCAAACTCCCAATCGCCCCTGCGACATAAGCTTTCGCGCCCGCGCGTTGACAGAGATCACGCGCTATGTCCGGGGTCACTTTGGTACCAGATGGCTTCGCCATCAACTTCAGTGTGGCGCGAGCTCTTGCGTCCGACAGTATGTTCAGGAAGGGAGACTGGCCCAGTTGCACCGAAATCGCCTGCTTCAGGGTGTCGTCGAAGATGGGGTCGCCAGTGGTGTTTTTGAAGTCTGCCAGCACCAGGGTATCTTGGTCAGTCAGTTTCGCTGCACGGTGCGAGCGCCAGTAAACTCCACCAGCAAGCCCTGAGACACACAGCAAACAAGCCGCCGCAATCATCTTCCACGAAAAAGCACGTGATCGATTCGGGATATCTGCCCGATCGCTGGACTCGTGGAACGACGCGACTCGGTTTTTCGTACTGGATGTTCCGGTTGGAGCAACCACCTGCAACGTCTGCGTTTCATCGTCTGCGGCAACAACGACGGAATTCTGCGATGAGTCCATGTCGCGCTTAAGACGGCACAGCTCGGCTCTCATGTCCGAGGCGTTTTGATACCGCAGGTTGCGATCTTTCTCCAGCGCACGCTTGATGATGCGGTCCAGTTCAGCTGGGGAATCGGGATTCAGCCGCACAGGCGCTACCGGAACTCGGTTTAGGATCGAATCGAAGATTGTTGCTGTACTGTCCCCTCGGAAGGGCAACTTGCCGGTGGCCATCTCATAGAGGACGGCTCCAAACGAGAACAGATCAGTGCGAGCGTCCAACTCTTTTGCTCGCGCCTGCTCCGGCGACATATATGCGACCGTACCAAGAGTGGCGCCAGGACTGGTCAAGTGCTCCTCGTCCATCGTCGTCCGCGTGTGCGCGGCTGCGAGCTGGCTGGAAGAACTCGCAGCGCTTATAACCTTCGCTAAACCGAAGTCGAGAATCTTGGCATGACCGCGCTTCGTCACAAAGATGTTCGCGGGCTTAATGTCGCGGTGGACTATGCCTTCGGTGTGTGCCGCATCGAGTGCGTCTGCAATGTCGATAGCGAGAGAGAGGATCACCTCGGGTTCCATCGGACGCCCCGCAATGCGCTGTTTCAGCGTAAGGCCGTCAAGAAACTCCATGGCGATGAACGCTTCGCCGTGGTGTTCATCAATCTCGTGGATGGTGCAGATGTTTGGATGATTCAGAGCCGAGGCAGCCTTCGCCTCGCGCTGAAAACGGGCGAGTGCTTGCGGGTCTTTGGCTACCTCGTCGGGCAGGAACTTGAGGGCAACAAACCGGCCGAGCTTCACATCTTCGGCCTTATAAACCACACCCATCCCTCCGCCGCCAAGCTTCTCAACGATGCGGTAGTGCGAGATGGTTTGACCGATCAACGGGAGACCCCAAGCCTTCCGGTCGATTCATCTTATGGACGCGGCATCTGCCAGTCAACGAATGACTCCCTAACGCAGTTGGGCCGAACTAGGCCAAGTTCCGGACGGTTGGTCGGCCAAACCTTCCCTAATCGATAAGGTTAGGTTTGCCCGTCACTTGGCAGGAATGCGTTTTCTCGCTCTGGGGCTGCCCCGTTGCTGCTTCGGTGGTCTTGACTGACTGTTTCTGCTGGAGAGTAATTGCTTTCCAACTCACGGGGACTTTGGTGCACGGGAGGAGGAAACAATGAGCTGCGACGTGCGAGCTCGATTAATCCCCGCGTTTATCTGATGCCGGAGGGTTTCATCTCTTGACGGCGGGTCACTCGGACATTGATTAGGATCGTTACAGCTCTCCATGACCGGTTCAAAGTCGACTACATCGCACCCCGGCCGCTGCACTGGGGAACCTGCATTCACCGCACTCAGAAAGGCTTTCAGTGATTAATATCTTCATGCTGGCCTTGGTACCACTCTGTCTCTGAGCAAACCCGATCAAGAGTTGATCTGATCGGTATTGGTTTGTGGGCAACTCTTACCCAATCGCGTTACGTCAGAGTTTGCCCGTGACTCGAGCGTTTCTAGACACCTCCGCTTCTCGGGGCGCCACCAGCTGATCCCTCCGAAATCGAGTGGTCAGAAACTGCGACTGCTCGTTATTGAACTAGGGCTATTCCTTTGGAAGATCGATCATGACGACCTGCGAGTTTTCGCGTAAGCGGTCGAAGACGATTTGTTTCCCGTCGCTTGTGACGTCGAACGTCCGCATGGCGGCACGGTTTCGCAGCCTGGTGGGGGAGCGCGACTTCATGGAGGCGAGATCGAGTAGCCAGAAGTCCTGTGATGCGAGCAGTCCCTGCGTGTAAATCAGGCTCTTGCCATCAGGCAAGAAGCGCACGTGCTCGCCCAAGCGCCGCAAGCTGATATGGGGCAATTCGACGCTGGTTCCGTCCGGACGTACGGCAAGGAGCGGAGCGAAGGTGCTCACATTCGTACCCGCATATACCACCAGGCTTCCATCCGGCGACCAGACTGGATTGAGTGCTTGCCCGGCGACCAAGCGAACCGGCGACCCTCCCCCCAACGGAATCTTGAAAAGCCCGGGACCGGTGGCGTCGCTGCCACCAGTGACGATCCATCTGCCA
>DATNKA010000974.1:0-31485 GCA_035603655.1 Candidatus Acidiferrales bacterium
CTCCGCAATTGATCTGCCCGGCTTGGAGCCCCACGCCGCACCCGAGAGCTTTCTTTTACCGGGACTGCATTTCAGCGAGGCTGTGGATTCAAACGTAGCAAACAACCTGGGCGGGTCGTCGACCAGTTCCGTCACGCGGGGTCTGGGAAGTCTGACCTTACAAAAGCTCTGCAAAAACTATAGCGTGGCCATGGATTACATTGGGGGGGCGTCCTACTATGCTCACAAAGGTATCGGGTTAGAGCAATTGCAGCAATTCGACATCGACAATCGAATCAACTGGAAGCGCGGACAGTTTGCAGTGCGGGACTCGTTCAGTTATCTGCCCGAAGGTACCTTCGGCTTCTCCGCCTACGGCGGGAGTGGAGCTTATAACATAGGTCTCGGCAGTCTGGGCGGCGGCATGCTGGCGGCTGGCGCATTTGGCGGGCAGAGCAACGCTTTCACGGCGGGAGAGGGCGTCTCCGTGGGCCAAGTCCCGCGCCTCACCAATTTGGGCCTAGCGGATGTGGTGGAGGAGCTCACGCCGAAGTCTTCCGTGACTTTGGCCGGAGGGTACGGGCTCGAACACTTTTACGGAGACCTTCCTTCCGCTACAGGTGCGAATGACAACATTAACTTTATCGGCAGTCGCGAAGTGACTGCTCAGATTGGGTATGACCGGATTCTCACTGCGAAAGACCAAGTCGCTCTGAGCTACGGCTACCAGGGCTTTGACTTTTCGACAGCGGGCACTGCGTTTCATTCGAATGTGGTGCAGGCGATGTATGGGCACCGCATTTCGGGCCGAATGGATTTCTTGATAGCAGTCGGGCCGCAGTTCACCCACACCGATGCCAACCAATCGGTTTGTGTCTTTCTAGGTCTCCCACTTGTCGGCATCCCGCTCAGCGATTGCACAACGAGCGGAGGCGCTCTAGAGGTCGATCACGTGGGCGGCAACCACGTTGGCGTCGCTGGCCGTGTCCAGCTGCACTACCGATTCCCGAAAACCACGGTCTCGCTAAGTTTTCAGCGTTACAACACCAATGGATCTGGGATTTTTGCGGGCTCGCTTAGCAACACTGCACACCTAAGCGCCCGACGTCCGTTGAACCGTGTTTGGGACGTCTTCGCTGACCTAGGCTATTCCAAGAGCACGCGGTTGCAGATTCCGGGAACAGCGGTGAATGCCAGCGCCTTCACCGCCGGCTATGCCGGCGTTGGATTGCATCGCCAGTTTGGACGCAGCCTGCGAGGCTTTGTGAGCTATCAGTTCAACGAGTTGGCTTTCGATACTTCATGTCCGCTGGCGACCACGCCAGCTACGGCTACAGCGTCGTGCAGCAATATGTCGCAGCGGCATGTGGGATCAATCGGATTGGATTGGACCCCCCGGCCAATCCGGCTCGATTAATTTCTTGAGGCTGGCCATCAAGGCTGGCAGAACAGGTATTCAATAATGGAAAATCGCGAATTGACGATGGACGATTATCTGGCGATGTTGCGCCGCCGGATGAAGGTGATTCTCATTCCTGCGCTGCTAGCCCCGCTGGCCGGCTTTCTAGTCTCGTACGCTTTCCCGCCGAAGTTCACGTCGCAGTCGGAGGTGCTGGTAGCGCCGCCGAAAATTCCCGACGCGGTTGTGCAGCAGGTCTTTACCGAGGATCTGACACAGCACATCACTACGATCGCGCAGCAGGTGTTGAGCCCGAGTCGGCTACGGCCCATGGTGGAAAAGCTCGGATTGGCCAGGGGGGGCCAAAATGTCGATGACTTGGTGAACGGAATCCCGCTCAATACCACGATCCAGCCAGTGCCCGATCTGTCGGAGTTCGGCGGTGGCGTGAAGAAGAAGCCAGGCCAGAACACCAGCCCAGTTCCCGGCTTCTACGTGAACTACACCTCGTCGACCGCCGAGGAGGCAAGAAACATCTGCGCCGGCCTGACCTCGCTGCTCATCGAGGAGGATCTTAAGACCAGGCAGGATCAGACGCAGGGCACAACGGATTTCCTCACGCAGCAAGTGGCGAATGCCAAGCAGAATCTCGACGACTTGGACAAGAAGCTTGCCGCCTTCAAAAATCAACACATGGGGCAGCTTCCGGGCGACGAAGATAATAATCTGAAAATTCTGATGGGGCTGAATTCCCAGCTCGATGCGAACACGCAAAACCTGAATCGGGCGACTCAGGACAAGTCCTACACAGAATCGTTATTGGCCCAACAAGTGGCTGCGTGGAAATCGTCACAATCGAGCAGCAACCCACAAACGCTCCAGGCGCAGCTTTCGCAACTGCAGGCCCAACTCATCGACCTGGAGGCCCGCTATACCGCCGATCACCCCGACGTGATCAAGACCCAGGCTGATATTGCGCAAGTAAGGAAGAAGCTTGCCGAAGCCAATGATCCGACCGCCAAGGCTGAGGAGGGAGGGAGCGACAAGGGGTCGGCTTCAGAGCCAGCGGAAATACGTCAACTGCGCTTGCAGATTCACCAGTATGAAGATTTAGCGGCTCAGGGAACGCGCGATCAAAAGAGACTGCAGCAGGAGATCGCGTTGTACCAAGGCCGCGTGGCCTCGAGTCCGGGCATTGAAGAAGAGTACAAAGAACTGGCTCGCGATTACGATAACGCTCAAAAGGTGTACCAGGACGACCTGGCGAAGCAAAGCACGTCCAAGATGGCGATGCAGGCAGCGCAGCAGCAGCAGGGGGAACAGATGGCGCTTCTGAATCCCGCGAATCTGCCGGACTCGCCGAGCTTTCCGCTTCGGCCGCTGTTCGCCGCCGGCGGATTGGGCGCCGGTCTAGTACTCGGGCTCGGTCTCGCGTTGTGGCTGGAGCTGCGTGATAAATCCATTCGTACTCAGGCGGATGCCGAGGCGGCTCTGGAACTGCCCATGCTCGTCGCTGTGCCTTGGGTGGTAGAGCTTGCGCCGGCAAATGGCAACGGCAAGGGCCATTTCTGGAACCGGAACAAGGAGCCGGAGGAAAGAAAGGAAATCGCCAAGTTCTAGGCGAATAGATTAAGCGAAATATGTACAAAGAGTTTTACAGCCTGCGGGCGAATCCGTTCAACGTCAACCCCGATCCGCGTTATCTGTTTCTCACGCGGCATACCGAGGAGGCGCTGGCGTGCCTTACCTATGGCATTCAAAGCCGCAAAGGGTTTGTGCTGCTCACCGGCGAAGTGGGGACAGGGAAGACCACGCTCATTAACAAACTGCTGGAATGGTTGCGCCTGCAGCAGGTACCTACCGCGTTTATCTTTAACTCGCGCCTGAACACGACTCAATTTCTTGACTATATGATGGCGGATTTCGGCATACCGTGCGATTCGAAATCGAAGAGCCAGATCCTGCTACGGCTGTACAACTGGCTTCTGGATCGCTACCGTGCCGGCGAGACCGCTGTGCTGATTGTCGATGAGGCGCAGAGTCTTACTGACGAAGTGCTGGAAGAAATTCGCATGCTCACCAATCTGGAGACCTTCACGGAGAAGTTACTCCAGATCGTGCTGGTGGGCCAGCCTGAGCTGGAGCAGAGATTGAAGCAGCCGCAATTGCGGCAGTTGCGCCAGAGGCTGACGTTACGGGCGAAGACGTATCCGCTCACTCTGGAGGAGACCAAAGCCTATATCCAGCAGCGTTTGCGAATCGCAGGTTCCAGCGGTCAGCAGATCTTCGACCCGGAATCTGTGGTCGCGATCCACCGCTATGCCAGCGGCATCCCGCGCGTAATCAACCTGTTGTGCGAGCACTGTCTGGTGAGTTCGTTCGTTGACCAGCAGAAGGTGGTCGGGGCAGCCGTAGTGGAACTTGTGGCGCGGGACTTTGATTTGGGCGATGGCAGCGCTGCAGGCGCAATGACCACACCCCCGCCGCCCAATGGCTCTGCGAAACTCGATCTGGTAGAAACCTTGCGGTCGATAGCTAACTTAGCGGATCGGTTACGCGATGAAGAGAAGGACCTCCCCAAGGAAAGGAAACTATGAGCAGAATTCACGAAGCATTAAAGAAAGCGGAACAAGAACGGGCGGCGCAAGGAGGTCCATCCCAGGGGAGTTTTGCTGCCACCGTCGCTGCCGAGCCTCCCGCGGGTGCGGCGGCTGAAGAGCAGCCGATAGAAATTTCTGCGAATGTGCGTGAGAGTGGCGGAGTTCCCTTGACCTCAGCCATGCCGACATTCGCCAGCCCCTTTAGTCTCGATACCCTACTCGGCCGCTGCGTCCCACAGCAGTGGAGTCCAGATGAAAAAACGATGTTGTTTTTTCACGGCGACGACGGCGCCCGCGGAACCGAGGAATTCCGCACGCTTCGTTCCCGTCTTTATCACGCTCGCGAGAAAATGCCGCTAAAGAAAGTTCTGATCACCAGCGCGCTGCCCAAAGAAGGTAAGTCCTTCACTGCCGCGAACCTGGCTCAGGTTTTGGTGCGTCAGCACGGCCGCCGCGTATTACTGATAGATGCCGACCTGCGTGGTCCGCGTCTTCATATGATGCTGGGGACAACGTCGTCTCCGGGCCTGGTTGACTACTTACAGGGAGACTGCGATGAGTTTTCGATCATGCAGCGCGGACCCATGGAAAACTTGTTCTTCATTCCCAGCGGTCAGGAAACTTCCAATCCCGCAGAACTGGTATCCAATGGGCGCCTGAAGACTCTGCTGCAACGGGTGGAGGCATTGTTTGACTGGATCATTATCGATTCACCGCCTGCGGTGCCGGTTTCCGATGCCGGAGTGCTGGCGAAGGCTTGTGATGGGGTGCTGCTGGTTGTGCGCTCGAATACTACGCCAGTCGATATGGCTCGCAGGGCACGGCAAGAATTTCCCGATGACTCTCTGGTCGGAGTCGTTCTGAATGGCGCCAATGGGGATGCAATGCCGTATACCCGCTACTACTACGATTCATATCAGAAGAATGGCACCGAGTCTAAGGCCTAGGGAATCGGGGAAACGTGATCCGGCTGTTCAAAGTTTATTATCCGCTGCGCACGCTGGTTCTGCTGGCGGGTGAGGCCTTGATCGTTTGGTTTTCCTTCGTCCTGGCGACGATGCTGCGGAACCAGGACAGCTGGCTCCTGCTCAACGTCCAAGGTGGATACCTCAAGATTCTCATCGTTACCGGAGCTGTTCTGCTCCTCTCCCACTGGTTAGACCTTTACGATTCTTCCAGCCTCAGCAAGAACTGGGAACAGGGTCTACGCATACTGGTAGTGCTGGGATTCGTGGCTTTAGCGCTTTCTGCGGTGGGCTTCCTGTTTCCCGAGTTTATGCCGGGGAATGGTTCGGCCCTGTTCGGAATCATCATCCTGACCGGCACGCTTTTTTGCTGGCGCGGGGCGTACTGCTGGTTGGTGAAGCAGCCATTCCTGCGGGAGCGGGTTTACGTTCTGGGAACGGGCGAGCGCGCGGAGCGACTGGTGAACGGGTTACGCGAACGCTCCACCATGGGAATTGAAGTGGTGGGATGGACCGGAGATGTTGACGGCGAGCTGACTCGGGAGTCGGTGGCATTGCATCTGTTGGCCTCCACCCGCGGCGCCGGAGTACATCGCGTGATCGTTGCCATGCCCGACCGGCGTGGCACCTTGCCGGTAGAAGAACTGTTGGACTTGCGACTGGCAGGCTTGAAAGTCGAAGAGGCGACTTCCTGGCTGGAAAAAATGTCTGGCAGAATCGAAGTCGAGCACTTGTACCCCAGCTGGCTCATCTTTGCCGAGGGATTTCGCTTCAGCAGTTTCTTCCGGTTGATGCGACGGTTACTGAATTTTTCAGTTGCGCTGACTGCCCTGGTGTTTTCGCTTCCCTTGCTTCCCTTCATTGTGCTGGCCGTCAAGCTCGGTTCACCGGGTCCCGCGCTTTATCATCAGCAGCGGGTAGGGCGGCGAGGGAAGATATTTTTCTGTTACAAGTTCCGCACCATGCGGCAGGATGCGGAAGCCGACACCGGCGCCACTTGGGCTGCCGACGACGATCCGCGGATCACCCGCGTGGGCAAATTTTTGCGCTCCTCGCGGCTTGATGAGATTCCGCAACTATGGTGCGTGTTGAAGGGCGATATGCACTTCGTGGGGCCGCGACCAGAGCGCCCTGAATTTGTCGAGTGGCTGAGCAACGAGATTCCCTATTACGGTGTCCGCCACGTGGTTCGGCCCGGAATCACCGGTTGGGCCCAGGTGCAGTACAAATACGGAAATACGCTGGACGATGCGCGCGAGAAACTACAGTACGACCTGTTTTACATTAAGAACGCCTCGATTGGTCTGGACATGCTGATCATGTTTCAGACGATCAAGATCGTGCTGTTGGGGCGGGGCGCGCAATGAGATGGATTTTCTGGGCCGCAACGTTGGTGATCGCCTATACGTACCTGGGCTATGCGGCTTGGTTATGGGTGCGAGCCCAACTGTCGCCGTGGCCCGTGCGGCGCGCGCCTGCGGAGCCGGGCGTTTCGGTGGTAATGGTGGTCCGGAATGAAGAGCAGGTGCTCGAAAGCAAGCTGCGGAATCTGCTGGATCTGGATTATCCCCCAGAGTCTTGTCAGATCGTGGTTGTTTCCGACGGCTCCACCGACCGGACTGAGGCGATACTCTGCCAACACTTGCATAATCCGCGCATGCACGTGGTCATGAACCAGGTGTCTCGCGGAAAAGCGAGTGGGCTGAACGATGCGTTGGCATGGGTCCAGGGAGAGATCGTAGTCTTCACCGATGCACGGCAGAAAATCGAACCTGGAGCGCTGCGCATTTTGCTGGAGAACTTTGCCGATTCGGAAGTGGGTTGCGTCAGCGGAGAACTGATGCTGGGTGATCCGGGCGCTGGCGAAACGGGGCAAGGGATGGGACTTTATTGGCGCATTGAAAAATATATTCGCGAACTGGAGGCGGCCTCGGGTTCGGTTGTGGGTGCCACCGGTGCCTTATACGCGGTGCGGCGCGGCTTGCTGACTGGGCTGCCGGAGGGAACAATCTTGGATGACGTGTATATCCCCCTGCAGGTGGTGCGGCAGGGAAGGCGTGTCGTGTTCGAGCCCCGTGCCAGGGCGTGGGACAGTCCCGACCTGGGTGGTGGACTTGAGTTCGCGCGAAAGGTGCGTACGCTCAGCGGAAATTATCAGCTGGTGCAGTTGATGCCCTGGGTTTTGAGCGGCCAGAATCCCGTGCTGTTAAGGTTCGTCAGCCACAAACTGCTGCGCCTGGTCGTGCCATTTGCCCTGGCGGCAATGCTGATCTCATCGTTGTGGCTTCGCGCTCCTCTTTACCGGCTGGCGCTGGTTTTGCAGTTGGCTTTTTACGGGCTGGCTCTTCTGGCCCTGGCGCGCTTGCTGAAGGCGGGCATCCTGGGGCGGGCCGCCGATGCAGCTGCCACTTTCGTACTGCTAAACACAGCGGCCGTCATTGCTTTCGCTAACTTTGTGGTCGGACGCAAGGCTGCGTGGAGCCGATGAAATCAATTTCACCCAGGGGCAAGCCTACGGCCCAAGCCGATAGAGCCGGCCGGGCATGTGGCATTAAGCATAATGATGGTGCCGATGTGCTGCGCTCTCGGGATGGTTCGCGTCGTGCAGTTTCAGCGGACTGGGCTGCAGATTCGGAGCAGCTATGAACCAGCGCCGATGGGGAACGGATCGCGTAAGGCAGTTCGCGGCCGACACTAATGCCAGAAGCAGCCTGGCATACCGCGCCTTAGTCTTTTTTTCATTGATCTACTTCATTCGTCCAGAAGACTTCATCCCCGGACTCAACGTAATTCCCATAGGAAAGATTTCCGGTGGAATTGCTTTGCTAGCGCTCATCTTCGTGGTCCCGCCACAGCAGCGTCACAAGCTGACCATCGAACTCAAAGTGCTGCTGCTGCTTTTGGCCCACATGATGCTGTGCATTCCCTTTGCCGCATGGAGATATGGCGCTTACGACGCGGTGGTAAACAAGTTCTCGAAAGGGGTTATCGTCGCCGTCCTGATCTACATGGTTGCGACTTCGGTCAAAGAGGTTCGCAGGCTGCTTGCCATCCAGGCGGCAACGATAGCGCTGGTGACGGTAGTTTCCGTGTTTGTTCACCGCACAGAATTTGGCAGGTTGGAGGGCATCCAGAAAGGCATTCTGGAAAATCCCAATGACCTCGCCATCAATATCGCGATCAATTTCCCTTTGTGTCTTGCCTTTATGTTCGCAGCCAAGAGCCAAGCACGGAAGATGTTTTGGGGGGTCAGTCTGGTTTTCATGTCGTGGGGCGTGATCGCGACCTATTCCCGCAGCGGTCTACTGGCGATGGTGGTCACAGTGATAATTTGCATATGGGAGTTTGGCATTAGAGGGAGGCGCACAACCGTTCTGGTTAGCGCTGCTCTGGCGGGCGTCATCGCCCTCGGAGTCGTCATCGCTACGCCGCACTATCTGGTCCGAATCGAGAGCATGTTCGAAGGCAATATCGAAGGTTCGGGGGACAGAAATTCTCTGGCAGCACGCAAGGAACTGCTGAAGCAGAGTCTGACGATTATGGCCCACCACCCTTTAGTGGGAATTGGGCCGGGTAATTTCCCAAGCTACACGGAGACGTGGCTTGTGGTGCACAACACCTATGCGGAACTGGGGGCCGAGACAGGAGTGCCCGGCGTCTTTCTTTTCGTGTTAATGCTTTTCCTGTCGCTGCGCAAAATAAGGCGGGTTTGGAAACTGCCCGGCTATGCGTCCAGCGAAGATATACGCTTGTGGACCAGCGCCCTATGGGCCGCGCTGGCCGCTTACGTGGCAGGAGCTGCGTTCGCCTCGACGGAATATACCCTTTTCCCGTATTTCATGGTCGGCTATATCTGCGCGGTTTATCAGATCGCGAGGGTTTCCGAGACCGCGAAAGATCCTCATCAGGACGATGCCAAAGGGGGAGGAAGAAAGAAACGTGGAGAGACTTCAAAACGCGACCGGGAATTGGCCTGGACCCGCTAGGCAAGTGCTGACTCTTGCGCGCGGTCTGGTGTACCAACGACCCCTGGATCGGGAGCACGACGGACCGTTTTGCCCGAGCTCGGCATCGCCAGACTCTCGTATGATCAAGCACACTATCGGCGTGCGGGGACGCAGGCAACGAGTCGGTGAGTCCACTCCAACGGTGGAAGTCTCGGAGGTGCAACGGTGTGCGGAATAGCCGGCATGGTTGGGCGGCAGGGAGAGGTGGTTGATGCCGACGATGTCCGCCGGATGTGTCAGACCATTGTTCACCGCGGTCCTGACGACGAGGGCATCTACGCGGAGGGCCCCGTAGGACTCGGGATGCGGCGCTTGAGCATCATTGACCTGGCCGGCGGGCGACAACCGATTCACAACGAAGACTCGAGCCTGTGGGTGGTTTTTAACGGAGAAATCTATAACTTTCCTGAGCTGCGCCAAGAGCTTGAAGGTCGCGGTCATCGCTTTTACACCCACTCTGATACTGAAGTCATCCTTCACCTGTATGAGGAAATGGGGTCAGAGTGCGTGCAGAAACTGCGAGGCATGTTCGCCATTGCCCTCTACGATGACCGGCGCAAGCTTTTGCTGCTGGCCCGGGACCGGATGGGCAAGAAGCCGCTGCATTATTCTCTGCACGAGGGCCGGTTACTGTTCGGATCGGAAATCAAGGCAATTCTCGCGGTGCACCCGGAGTTAGCCGAGATCAATCCAGAAGGCCTGCTGCAATATTTTTACTTCGGATACATTGCTGATCCCCACAGCGCGTTTCAACACATCCACAAACTGCCCGCCGGGCATTTGATGGAGTATTCAAACGGGGAAGTGAAGATCCGCCGCTACTGGGACGTGCCTGAGTATGGTACCCATCCGGCGATGAGTGAAGAAGAGTGTCTCGACGAATTGGAGCGGCAACTGGAAGAGGCCGTGCGCATTCGTTTGATCAGTGATGTGCCCTTGGGAGCGCTGCTGAGCGGAGGGGTGGATTCCTCGATTATCGTGGCCTTAATGGCGCGAGTAAGCTCAAGCGCGGTAAAAACTTTTTCCATCGGTTTTCAGGCAGAGCAGTTCAACGAATCAAAATATGCGCGCCTCGTGGCGGAGCGGTTTAGTACGGATCATCACGAATTGGTGCTGGATCCGAATCTGGAAGAAACTCTGACGTATCTCTCGCAAATGATGGAAGAGCCGTTTGGCGACTCGTCGATGCTGCCCACGTACTACGTGTGTCGGATGGCGAGACAGCACGTCACTGTGGCTCTCTCCGGTGACGGGGGAGACGAACTCTTCGGCGGATACGACCGGTATATGGTGGCGATGGAGCGGCAGAAGTTCGACCGCCTGCCAGATTGGCTAGGCCGAGTTTATCGCAACGCGGTTCACCACCACGTTCCCGACGGAATGTATGGGAAGAATCTGGCGTGGAATGCGACGCTGAATGCGCGAGACCGATATCTTGACGGTGTCTCGTTTTTTCCGGTACTACATCGCGAGCGAGGTTTGTTTACTGACTCGTTTCTGCAGGCAGCAGGACGACTCCCCGATCCTTTGCTGGAGTGGCAGCGGCTCTACGATGACGCTCCCGGCCATGACCCGTTAAGCCGTTTGCTTTACCTCGACACTAAGACTTATCTGGTTTCCGATATTTTGACCAAAGTAGATCGGATGAGCATGGCTACGTCTCTCGAGGTGCGTGTGCCAATGCTTGACCACAAGTTCGTGGAATGGGTCACCTCGTTGCCGGTGAAGTGGAAACTGCGGGGCGAGACCCGCAAACATATTCTAAAAAAGCTGGCGGAGCGTCTAGGGATTCCGTCTCCTCTCTTGCATCGCAAGAAGCAGGGCTTTCAGCTGCCCTTGGTGGAGTGGATGAGAAACGACGTAAAGGACCAGTATCTTCGTGTGCTGCTGGAGCCGCGTACACTGCAGCGTGGATATTTCAAGCCGGAGGCCGTCAGATCGTTGGTGAATGAGCATGTGTCCGGACGGCGGAACCGCTCCGGGCTTTTGTGGAGGATGCTGGTGCTGGAATTGTGGCACCGCAACTTTATGGAGTCGCGTGACCGTTCGGCGGCGCGCCAGCAGTCTTCCACCGGAGTTTCCCAGGACGTCCTCAGCACCGGGACTGCCGCTCCTCCAGCATTGGGTGCGTTAGCGCGTCAAGGCAGCGAGATTTGAACTCGAGAATCGGAGAGCTAATGCCAGGAGCCGCGCCACCAGAGGTGGTGAGCGCCGGGGCAAGGAACGGGCGGAGCAAGGCTCCTGTGTTTGTGCTGGGATGTCCACGTTCCGGGACCACTCTGCTCTATCACATGTTACTGTCCGCCGGGAACTTCGCCGTCTATCGCGCGGAGTCCGAGGTGCTGCACTTGTTGGAGCCTGGTTTCGGTGATTTGGGCGTTCTTAAAAACAGAAAGCGCCTCCTGCAATCGTGGGTCAAGAGCCGGCTGTTTACGGCCACGGGATTGGAGGAAGGACCGCTCGAAGAGCGGTTGACCGCGGAATGCCGAAACGCGGGAGATTTTCTGCGAATCGTGATGGAAGAAACCGCTCGGCGGCAAGGAGTGGAACGCTGGGCAGAGTGTACGCCTGATCATATCCTCTACCTTGCGCGCATAAAGGAAACGATCCCCAACGCACTGGTGATTCACATTATTCGCGACGGCCGCGATGTGGCTCTCTCCATGGAGAGGCAGGGATATCCGCGGCAATTTCCCTGGGACCGTTCACCCCGGCGTATGGCGGCTGGTTTGTACTGGGAGTGGATTGTCCGCAAAGGACGCGAAGACGGCCAGCGGCTGGGCGCCGATTACGTTGAGGTGCGTTACGAAGATCTGGTCGGAACACCCCAGAAAGTTTTGGATCACCTCGCTGCGTTTGTTGGGCAAGAGTTGGATTATCAACAGATCCGGCGAGTTGGCATCGGCTCAGTTAGCGAGCCAAACACCTCGTTCAAAACTGAATCTGCCGACGGCCTCAGTCCTGTAGGACGTTGGAAAAAACATTACACTCCCGAGCAGATCGAGCTGTTCGAAGAGTTATTGGGCGATGGCTTGCGAGACCTTGGCTATTGTCCGTCAGGCCCGGTGGGAAAAAGACCCATCAGCCTGGGGATCATGAGGGCGCAATATCGGGCATGGTTCAGTGCCAAGCTTTATGCCAGGACCAGGACGCCCCTGGGAAAACTTTTTGTGACCCGCGACCTATCCAAAGTGTAGGGGCGGACTTTAGGCATCTGTGAAAGAGCCATCAAGAGTTCTTCAAATCGGAAACTATCCCCCGCCGATGTGCGGCTGGGCCATGCAGCTCAAGCTGGTGACGGAAGAGTTGCGCCGGCGCGGGCATATCTGCGAAATCCTGAAGATCAACGAGGGCCGCCAGGTCAAGAGCTCGGAATACGTCGATGTCCAAAGCGGCGCTGATTATGTGAGAAAAATCTGGCGCTATGCCTGGCGTGGATTCCGTTTGAATGTGCACGTAAACGGAATGTCGAAGAAGGGATACCTGCTCGCCATGATTGCGGCTGTGGCCGGCCGCATGGTCAACCGTCCCGCACTGGTGACTTTTCACGGCGGGCTTTCGCAGCTCTACTTTCCCCGACGCGATAACGGTCTTTATCAATGGGCCTTCTACGCGCTCTTTCACACGGCAGGAGCGATCGCTTGCGACAGCCAGCCCATCAAGGATGAGATCGTACGATATGGGATCCGCCCGGAAAAAATAGAAAACATAGCAACATTCTCGCCCCAATACGTGCAGTTTGATCCGGCGAAGCTTCCCGACGAAGTGGAGGAATTTCTGAGCGCGCACTCCCGGGTTGTGCTCTCCTACGTGTCATTCCGGCCAGAGTATGGGCTGGAGAGTTTGCGAGAAGGCATAGCCAGTTATCGGGCGCGGTATCCGGACACAGGATTTGTCTGGCTGGGATTCCCTGACAAGGAAGTGCCGGCGGCGGAGAAATTTGTTGAGGCCTGGTCGAAGGAAGAGCGCGCCAGCCTTCTGCTGCTGGGAAATTTGGCGCATGATCAATTCCTGACGTTGTTAAGCCGCAGCTTCATCTGCTTGCGTACCCCGGCGTGCGACGGAGTTGCTGCTTCTGTGCTGGAGTCGATCGCGCTGGGAATTCCGGTGGTCGCCAGCGAAAACGGTCGCCGGCCCGTCGGGGTCCTCACTTACGAGGATGCAAACGCGGCGGACATGGTGGCCAAGTTGAGTTACGTGACCGAGCATTACTCGGAGGTGAAGGGCGCCCTTCGTCTGGAATCGGGTGACGACAACATCGGCAAGATGGCGGAGTGGGTCGCGAGCGATTAAGGCACGAGTTATTTAAGGTGCGACCCCCTTGGTCGCAGCCAGCACGGCGTCAACGTCCGCTCCGATGTCTCTGCCGTCGGAGCCAGCCTTTCGATAATGGCTGGAGGGGCGAAGGTGATAGTCCCCTCCGACTCCTTCGCGATAATCGACAAAGCCTACGGCTTTCCAGTCCTTGGGAAAAAACTGTTCGCAGCTCTTTAGAGCACCGCAATGCGGCGTCTTGGGATAGGGGTCGCCGGGCAAGTTAGCTTTGTCATTCGTCTGGACGATCACATTGTTGGTGAGAATCCACGATTTCCCAAAGCAGCGCTCCATCATTCCCACCGCACCATCCGGCCCCATACACGTGGGCCGGCCCCCGCCCGGGGGAAAGACACGAATGCCGCCGTCGCCAGAACCCACCAGGTTATTGCGAAAGACGAAGTTTTCGACCTGCACCTGGGGACCATCGGAGGTTACGAGAATGCCAGTACCGGTCGGAAATCCGGTGTTATGCTCGATGACCACATCGTGTGGCCAATTCTTTTCCTGGTCGGTTCCGATGGACCAAAGCCACCCATTGGTGCAGCAATCGCCGGGAAAATAGGTTTTCGTGTTGACGTCCTCGAAGATATTGTCGTGAACATTCACGTTGGCGATTTCGCCAGATAGGAAGCGGCAATGTCCGGTGCCATTTCCCGGCTCACCCCGGCAGGTGCTTGCCAAGGTCGCAGCAATGGTCATGCCGTTCACTGTGTGGCGAAGGATGTTGTAGCGGAACGTCAGGTCTCGCACAGTACACGCCGGACACTGGCCGTACTGATTCTTGGGCGAAAGCAGGATTGCTGTGCCTTTCTGGCCCTGCGCCCAGTTGTTTTCGAAGATGTTTCCCTCGATCAATTCCCGGGTCGAGTTCTTAGTCTCATAAAGATTTTTTACTGCGAACTGAGTTCCAAAAAAGCTGGAATGCTTATGCCACCAGGTAAGCGGTTTAAATACGTAATTGTGACGAAACTCGATGTCGGACAAAGTGGTATCGGCATGGCCCCCGCCCCAGAGTACATTCTCGCCCGCCGCCTCCAGGAAGTTGTTAACGATCTTGACCGGCCCAACGCCGCTCACCGAGCCGATGGCGGAGGAGTCTGCTCCGTTGGCGGAAGTTTTGGAGTGGATGTCAGAAATAAAAGAATCGACAATGGCAATGTAGGAACTGGCTTCGAAGTCCACTCCCTTCACGTCTTCGCCGGTCGGCGAGCCGTGGATCCAGCAACGATCGAAAACAATATGGCTGGCATCTTTCAAGATTACGATATTCCAGAAGCCACCGGCTGGCCCGTTTGTGCCTGTGTCGGCAATCTCAAGACCAACGAAGCGGTAATGATTGGCGCCAGCCTCGTTGCTGACGATCTTGTTGTTGCCCTTGGAACCGCCGATTCGAGACATTACATTTTGCGCGGAATCGCACGGAGATGCCGGTCGGCCAGGAAGAGATGCGATCCCGGCATAGCATGGGCTGATGCGCGTGCCTTCGCCGGGCAGGCTCGAGTCCGGACTGGCGGTCCGAAGAACGATCCAATGGCTATCGTCACACGGCTTGGAGGGCAGGGCGAAGGAGCCATCGAAGGTAGCGGCCGGCTGAAGTTCAAGGATGTCACCGCACGCGGCACGGTTCAGGGCCGCCTGCAGGGAGTCACCCGCTGTAAGCTTCCATACCTTGCCGGGGGCGGGAGTGTCCGCCAGGGAGCTCTTAATATAAACCCGAGGCAGCTCCGCTTGACCGTCAAAGCGGCTGGGACTTTGCGCGGCTACCGGCAGGGCAGCGACGAAGCATATATTTAGCGCCATGAAGAATCGCAAGCTATTTAGATAGTGGCACATACAGGCACTGTCCTCAACTCTACTTCAGGAGTGGGGGCACCTACCAATGTAGCATATTGGCCTTCCTGCCTACCATTTCTCGTGTTTCTCAACCCCGGCTGGCGGACGATTCGCAAGATTTTAGATCTCTTTGAGTGGCCTTTTGGAGTGGCCTTTTGAGGGTTTGCCCTGGCGAGTCTAATGGGTCACAATATTAAGCTTCGTTGTCCGAAAATGGAGGGTAGAGATGGATCCAAGGGATAGTCAGTTGTCGGAGCGCGATCGGGCTGAGATTGAACGCAGCGCAGAGGAGGCGCGGAAAATTGTTCTTAAGGAAGTTGATCGCTCCCAGATTGACCGTTACCTGAACCCACCTCGGGATACGCCCTTTGCGTTGGAATACGCGTTTTACTTGCTTGGTGATATCCGGGGTAAGACGGTGCTTGACTTTGGCTGTGGGACTGGGGAAAACGCGGTTCTCCTTCTTAAACGCGGAGCTCGGGTGATAGGGATCGACATTTCACCGGACTTAATTGCGCTGGCCCGGAAGCGCCTAAGTGATGCCAGCCTGGAGGCGAGGCTCGAGGTTGGATCAGCTTACGATACCGGCCTCCCCGATGAATCGGTGGATGTAATTTTCTGTATCGCCCTGATCCACCATCTTGATATTGCGCGGGTTGTAAGAGAAATGCTGAGGGTTCTCGCCAAGGATGGCGTCGTCATCCTGCAGGAACCAGTCCGGTTTTCCCGGACGTATTCTTTTCTGCGGAGCCTGCTCCCTGCCCACGAGAACATTTCGGAGTTCGAACACCCTTTAACCCGCCAGGAGCTGGGCGCTCTGACGGAGGGTTTTGAGGTTCGAGAACCACGATATTTCAGGCTTCCATTCGTACCGCTGGTTTCCCGAGTAGTTCCGGCGGTGGGTTCTACCTTGTGGAGGTTCGATCACTGGATACTGCGAACCTTCCGGCCGGTCGAACGCTATGCCACAGTGGTAACCATGAAGCTACAGAAGTGATCCGCATGCCGTTCAACATGCACAGCGAACACCGATTTTCTGCATGCCATCACAGCACTCCAGCTGTGGCAATCTGCATAGCATCAAGATCGGCGCCAGGGTCTTTTCCGTCGCTGCTCGTGTTCCTCTGAGGGCTCGTCGGGAGCAGGTGGTAGTCGCCACCGTTCCCGTTGTTGAAGTTCACAAAGCCCACCGCATCTGGAGTCGGCTCTTCGAAATTTCCCGTAGGGAACGGCGCCCCCGGAAATTTGGGCGACTTCGGCGTCGAGGAGTCTGCGAATACATTTCCCGTCGCGGTCCAAGAGTTTCCCATGCAGCCGTTTAAAGCGCCGATCATTCCGGTTCCGTTCTTCGCGCTGCATCCCGGTACGTGGTTGCCTGGTGGAACTGCACCGAACCCGTTGTTGCCGGAGGTCATCAAGTTGTTTTCGAGCGAAAAATTAGCGATGACTTGCGGGGTTCCGCGGATGGTGACATAGCCCACACCCCAGCCGACAGGAAAACCGGTGTTGTGTTCGATGCGGATATCATGGGGCCAATTGCTGGGCTGGTCGGTGCTGATGGCGAAAAGGAATCCATCGCTGCAGCAATCGCCCGGCGAGTAGGTAGATTCGTTGATGTCGTCAAGAAGATTGTCGTGAAGGCTGAAATTGTAAAGCGCGCCTGACAAGTAGAGGCACTTACCCGCCCCGTTGCCGGCCTCGCCCGGACACGTGGTGGCATAAACGGAAGCCATCCCAATGGCGTTCACCGCGTGGCGAACGATGTTGTACCGGAAAATAACGTCGTGAACCGTGCACTCCGGACATCCCCCATACTGGTTCTTCGGACCGAAAAGAATGGCGGTACCCTTCTGCGCCTGCGCCCAATTGTTTTCAAAGATGTTGCCTTCGACCAGTTGACGGATGCCGGTTTTGCTTTCGAAAAGATTCTTAACCTGAAACGCTGTGCCGAAATACGATGGGCTTGACTCCCACCAGGTGAAGGGCTTGAATACGTGGTTGCGGCGCATTTCTACGTCGGTCACGTTGGCGGTGGAGGCCCCGCCCCCCCAAAGAACATTCTCCCCGGCGGCCTCCAGGAAATTATCCACAATCTTGACCGGACCGGTACCGGTGACCGAACCAATTGCCGAAGAATCCGCTCCCAGGCCCGAAAGCTTCGAATGGATGTCAGAAATGTAAGAGTCGACGACCGCGATATAGGAACTGCCGGAAAATTCGACGCCTTTGATATCTTCTCCGGTGGGGGAGCCATGGATCCAGCAGCGATCGACAATTATATGATCTGCGCTGGTCAGCATGATGAGCTCGTAATAGCCACCGGCGGAGCCATTGGCCTCCGTGTCAGCGACTTCCAGGCCCACCAGTCGATAGTAATTAGCTCCAGGATCATTGCTTATGATGTGGCTAGCCTTGGGCAAGCCGGCGACCCGCGCCATCACGTTGCTGGTGGAAGCGCAGCTTAAGTCTGGACGGCCCGGTAGCGACCCTACTCCTGCGTTACAGGGCGTGGCGCGAACGCCTTCGGGCGGCAGACCCGTAGCGAGAGCGCTGCTGCGAATGGTGATGTAGTGGTTTGCGTCGCAATTCTTTGCAGGAAGAGTGAATCCTGGATAAGTCTGACCAGCCTGCAGCACAAGCGTGTCTCCGCAAGTTGCGTTATCGAGCGCGGTTTGCAGCTTCGAATGAGTCGAGATTTGAGTCACAGTTCCCGGCGAAGGGGTTGAGCTCGCATCGGTCTGATAACAGGCTGTGGGCGTCGAAGCCGGCCCGTCGACTGTTCCGAAGTTCGGAACATCCCCGGCATTGCAATAACGATTGTCCGAGCCAGAAGGCGGAGTAGATCCAGATCCAGGAACGGGATTGCCATTCGATGAAGATGACGAAGCAATTGCCAGAGTCGCGATGCCCTGAATCAAAGGGTTAGCCATGCTGGTGGCGACGATCTGGATAACGCTGCCGGGCTTGGCATTTGGCGCGGTGAACAGTCCATTATCGGTTATGACTCCGCCGCTGGCTGACCAAGTCACCCCAGTATTGCTGGTATTGGTTACCACTGCCGAAAACTGCAGCGGCGTGCCCGACGCTACCGTGGAAGTTCCAGGGGTAACCTTAACAACTGGGATCGACGATGGCTTCGCTGCCGGGTTGGACGCAGCGGGGGCGGCGGGCGTTGTCGCGGAGGAGCATCCTACGGTCGCGAGCGAAGGCAGCAAAATGACTCCCGCTAGGGCTAACTGCCGACAGGCAGAGATGGAGTGGAAAACTCGCAGAAACTTGAAACGTTCCTTGGGGAAGTTCATTTTGTAACCTCGAGACGAAGAATTCGAAAGAATGCACGTATGGCAAAAGGCCGCGTGCCTACTGTCCGAACCTTAGATTGGGAGGGTTTACTACGACAGATAACGACGGTCCGTGACCCTTAACGGCGAAGCGGTACATGCCTAAAGGCTAATGAACTAAAGAATGGAGACTTCTTCAGTTTCTTGAAACGTTGCCAGTGCTCGAGGAAATGATCACCTCTTGCAGGGTGCTTGCAAAATCATTCGCTACTATCCTCCAGCTGTAGTTTTCCTGGACCAGAGTTCTAGCTGCAGCCCCCAGTTGCTGCCGTCGCCTGGGATCACGCAGCAGGGAGATCACAGCCTGGGCAAAATCATTGGGCGTGTCGGCCAGAACGATATTCTCACCCGACCGGACCGCGAGACCCTCGGCTCCCACCGATGTGGAAACGACTGCTTTGCCCATCGCCATGGCTTCGAAGATCTTTAGGCGAGTGCCACCCCCGATGCGCAGCGGAACAATACATACCGAGCCCCGACCAAGGAACGGACGAATGTCATCCACCCAGCCGGTAAGGCGAATACTGTTTTCAGACTCGGCCAAGGCTTGCAGTTTGCGAGAAGGGTTTCGGCCCACCACATCGAGAAACACTTCGGGCAAGTGTTCTCTAATCAAGGGAAGGATGGCATGGGAAAAGTAAAGAATCGCGTCTTCGTTCGGAAGCCAGTCCATCGAACCGGTAAACACCAGGGAATTCGCCGTCTCCTCCCCCGCAAGGGGCTGGAAATATTCTATGTCCACACCAGTGGGGATGACGCTTAGCTTTTCAGCGTTCAGAAAAGCCGCAAAGGCATCACGATCGGTCTCCGATACTGCAAGCACGCGGTCGGCAAGTCGCAGATAACGCCGCTCGGCGGCTTCCATCTTTCGCCACTCCTGCCACGAAATTGCCTTCCAGATCACATTGGAAGCAACTTCATAGTGACGCCGCCAAATAGTAGCTTCCACGTTGTGCGTAAACAGTACCTTTGGAGTAGCACAGTCCCAGGGGATAACTCCCGCGGCCGCCATAAAATCGCAGAGGATGACGTCATAATTTTCCTCCTCGAGCAGTGCCCGCAGTCCGCGGCGTACCTCCGGACGGCAGTACTTCGTGATGCCGTAGGGCTCTGACGAGAAAAGACGAAGCGCGTAGTCGCACATCTCCGCGAAGCTCTTCGGTGCGGGGATTCTCAGTGGCATAGTGACCACGCGATCAAACATGTGCTTCAGCTCAGCGTGCACGTCGGGATTGTGCGCAGCATAGAACGAAAACAAGGTTATGGAATGTTGGCGCGCCAACTGTCGAAGGATGTTGTAGCTGCGGATCTTTCCGCCGGTATCAGGAGGGACCAGGCCGCCAGCTTTTACCCACAGGATTTTCATGTCAGGAAAGGGCTACCAACAGATGCCTTCATAATCACCGGAGGTTGCGGGGCGCGATTTCCGGTCGAGGTTTACCAGGTCGATGACTACGTGGTCGGGACGGAGGGACCGGCGCAACTCCTCGTTGTTCAGTCCACGGGTTGCAATTACGATGACCTCCGCATCGCTTACCACTTGTGCCATGCTGGTCGAAAGCAAAGAGCCGATGTGGGGAATCACTTCTTCAATATACTGGCGGTTGGAACCGATTAAATGGCCCAGGGAGACGTTGTCGTCCCAGATTCGAATCTGCCGGCCCTCTCCCAGTAGACGTTTCACCAGTTGCACCTGCGGGCTTTCGCGCAAATCGTCAGTGGCGGCCTTGAAGCTCAATCCGAGCATGGCAATTTTCTTCTTGCCGGTCGCCAGTACCATGTCCACGGCACGATCGAGGTGTTCTTCGTTGCTCGCAAGAATAGACTGAAACAACGGAAGATTGAGATCAAGTTCCTTGGCCCGGTAGCTCAACGCGCGCACGTCCTTCGGCAGACAAGAGCCGCCAAAGGCGAAACCAGGTTTTAGATATGTGGGAGAAATGTTGAGCTTGGTGTCGGCCGTGAAAATCTCGACCACGGCTTCCGCATCGACGCCTAGCTCTTTGGCCAAGGTGCCAATTTCATTCGCAAAAGAGACTTTTACGGCATGCCACGCGTTACAAACGTACTTAACCATTTCAGCGGAGCGGAAGGAGGTTTCAAATATCCGTCCCGGCACCCACTTGTAGACGTCGCGCAAAATGCGGCTGTGTTTCGACTCGGCGGCGCCAATAACTGTCATGGCAGGTTCCAGGAAATCCGCGACCGCCGTCCCTTCCCGCATGAATTCAGGATTCACGCAGACGCCAAAATCCTGGCCCAGCTTTTTTCCACTGGATTTTTCCAGAGCGGGCACCACTAAGGTCTCTGCGGTTCCGGGCAGAACAGTGCTGCGCAGAACGACTAAATGAAATCCATTCTTTTTTTTCAGAACCTGTCCGATGTCGCGGCAAACTGGCTCAATATGACCAAGATCGAGTTTCCCATTCCGCAGACTCGGGGTGCCCACGCAGAGGAAGGAAATCTCGCTGTTTAGGACGGCATATGAAGAATCCGAGGTCGCGTGCAGGTGTCTGGCGGCATGGCTCTCGGCGATGAGATCGCTCACCTTGGGCTCGACGATAGGACTGCGGCCCGCTTGCATGGCTTCGACCTTGGCCGGGCTGAGGTCGACGCCAATTACGTTATGCCCCTGGTGCGCGAGGCAGGCCGCCGTCACTGTGCCCACGTAACCTAAACCGAAAACGCTAATCGATGGATTCATGCTGAGACGCTATTCTTTTTTATGCACCGACCGAGGATAAACTTACATAATGGTTTACGGCAAACTTCCGAGGAGCTCTGGGACGGTCAAAACGTAGGGCGGTTCAAAGATCAAATGTCGGCAACACCGTTTTCATATCCAGCAGATCAAACCACAGATAGTATTTAAGCACGGCGATGGGTTTTGCACCGACCGAGGGAAACACTGAGGTAACTAAAGTTCGATTCTCCAATTCGATAGGATGACTCTAAAGTGGGCGTGACTGCAAACAACACAACTTCGGCCGATGCCTTGGCAGAACCTGGTGCCGCGGGCAGTCGAGCTTCCTTGCGTCCAAGGCGCAAGGTTTTTTATCTGCTCGACTCCCTTGACGTCGGCGGAACCGAAACCCAGGCCGTGGAGTTGGCTCTCCGTATTCCGGAATCTGGGTACGACGTGACCCTGGGCTGCCTGCGCGCCCGTGGTCCATTGTTAGAACGACTTCAGGGAAGCCAGGTCGCCGTGCGTGAATTCCACCCTCAGGGCGGTATCGATAGTCCCGCTGGATTCTACCAGTTGCTGCGGCTGAGCTGGTTCTTGAGGCAAGCGAAATTCGACATCGTGCACACCCATGATCTGTGGTCGAACCTGCTCGGGGTTCCGGCCGCGCGCTTGGCGGGAGTGCGGGCGATTGTTTCCAGCCGGCGGGATCTGGCAAACTTTGACTGGTACCAGAGTAAGCGCCGAGGATGGCTGCGGCGCATTCAAAATTTGGGGGGCGCTGTACTGGTCAACGCCACACCGATCCGTGACGCGCTGATTGCTGAGGATGGATTTAAGCCGGGAAAGTTGCGCGTAATCCATAATGGAGTCGACATTGAGAAATTCCATACGAGTGGAGAAGAACGCGACCAACTGTTCCCAGGAGTTGGCAAGGGTAAACTTATCGTGCTCGTCGGCAACATGCATACGGATGTTAAAGGGCATCCGTGGCTGATTGCCTGCGCGCCCGCGGTCGTTCGCGAGTTTCCATCCGCCCGATTCGTTCTTGCGGGAGACGGGGAGCAGCGGCCCAGATTCGAGGAACAAGTTGCAAAGCTGGCTCTGGAGCAAAACTTCCTGTTCCTGGGCCGCCGTACCGATATTCCTAAGATTCTTGCTTGCTGTGATATCGCCGTACTGCCTTCGCGGGCGGAAGGTCTGCCAAATGCAGTGCTGGAATACATGGCCGCCGGACTGCCAACCGTCGCCAGCCGAGTGGGGGGGAATGGCGAATTGATCGAGGACGGTGTGACCGGTTTGCTGGTGCCCTCAGAGGATTCGGCAGCGCTATCAGATGCGTTGCTGGCGCTCCTGCGTGATCCGGAGTTAGCGCGTCGGATGGCGCAAAGCGGACAGCAGTTCACGATTCGAAATTTCAGCTTCGAGAGGCTGGTGCGCGAGGTGGATGAGCTATACAGCGAGCTACTGAGAGGCGGAGGAAGTCAATAGCCGATGACCAAGGCCTCGCAGTGGAATCATCGCGTCAATCGCCTGTTATCCATGGATCGCCATGAGCTGTTGGACCGGCTGAGGCAGCGTCTAACGGCTCGCGCAGATGTAGTGCGCTATCGCGGCGCTCCGGGCTTTGCCAGCAGCCCCCACCTGGGGCCGGTGGGACTCAGGGGAAGCTTTTTCTTTGCACCCACAGATGTTCCCGCGCTCTGCGCTGAACTGAAACGAATTTTTCCCCTACAAGCGAATGACATCATCCTGCAGGCGGAAAAGATCTGCCATCACCGTTTCGATCTTCTGGGCTATGAAAACCTGGATTACGGTGCGCAGATTGATTGGCACTGCGACGTCGTACACGGCAAGCGCGGTCCGCGCAAACCGTGGTTCAAGGTGAAGTATCTCGACATCAGGGAAGTGGGGGACTCAAAGATCACCTGGGAACTGAATCGCCATCAGCACTTTGTGACCCTCGCCAAGGCTTACTGGCTTACCGGCGGGGATAGGTTTGCGCACGAAATTTTTTCCCAGTGGGCGCATTGGCACGACGAGAATCCTTATCCCATAGGATTGAATTGGGCGAGTAGTCTGGAGGTCGCTTTCCGGACCCTGGCATGGATTTGGACCTTCTTCCTGCTGCAGGATTGTCCGCTTTACACAAGCGAACTGCGCAAACAATGGCTGGATGCGCTGAACCTGAACGGCCGCCATATTGAAACTTACCTGTCTACCTATTTTTCTCCGAATACTCACCTGCTGGGCGAAGCCATGGCCTTATTTTTCCTGGGAACTCTTTTTCCCGGGCTACGCCGAGCCGCGCGGTGGCAGCGACGCGGCTGGGAGATCCTGGAACGTGAAGCCCGGAAGCAGGTAAGAAAAGATGGATTTTACTTTGAGCAGTCCACGTACTATCACGTTTACGCCCTGGACATCTTTTTGCATGCCAGGATTCTGGCCGGGCTCAATGAAGTCCCAATTTCTGTGGAGTTTGATCAGATTCTGCAAAGCATGCTGGATGCTCTGGCGTTGATGGGTCGAGCCGGGATTGTACCCAGTATCGGGGACGACGATGGGGGAAGGATATTCGATCCTCGGCGTAATCGGGCTGAACACATGTTCGATCCTCTTGCCACGGGGGCAGTTCTGTATGGGCGCGGAGATTTCAAGTCCGTCGCCAGTGGACCGCGAGAAGAAACTCTGTGGCTGTTGGGAGTCAAGGGCCTCGCAGAGTTTAGTTCTCTCGCCAACGCGAAACCGTTTGGAAGTTCGACCGCTTTACGCGAGAGCGGCTTTTACCTGATGGCCTACGAAAAGTGCGGCCAGCAGTTGCAGATCGATGCCGGGCCATTGGGGGCAGGGAATGGAGGGCACGGTCACGCGGATGCGCTCAGCGTTTGCCTGGTTCGCAATGGACGAAGTCTGCTGATTGATCCGGGCACCTTCGAATATGTGGGCCAAAGTGGTGAGCGGTCCCGCTGGCGCAGCACGGGTGCTCATAACACCATGCAGGTCGATCGACTGGACCAGGCAGAAGGCATGGGACCCTTCTCTTGGAAGAATTCTCCGCAGGTCAATGTCGAACAATGGATTAACGGCCAGCAGTTCGATCTGTTTCAGGGCAGTCACGACGGATATTCCCGACTGCCATCACCCGTAATTCATCACAGATGGGTGTTTCATAGAAAGGGACAATTTTGGTTGGTACGCGATCTGGCTGAAGGCCACGGCACCCACCAGCTTGATATCACCTGGCACATGGCTCCCACTCTCTCGCCTGTCGCCTCCAAACACTGCGCATTCGCCGATGATCAAGGCAGTGTGACCTTGCTGACCGCCGAGGGCCACGGCTGGTCGGAAAGCGTGCGCCGCGACTACGGGTCGCGGGCTTACGGGCACAGGCAGGAAGCAAGCGTGGTTCACTTCGGGGGAAGGATCGAACTGCCCACGGATTTTGTAACCCTGCTGATTGCAGACCAGGACTCGCACGCTCGCCCCGGAAGGTTGGTAAGACTCGATGAATCGAAGGGGGGAATAGTTCGGGGATATCGCTATTCCAATCTCGGCCAGGAACACAGTTTTTTCTTTGCTCTTCAGCCGGGCCCATGGGTGTTCGGAGCATGGGCCAGCGATGCGAATTTTCTATATTGGTCAGTGGACCGCGAAAGGGAACAATACGTCCTGGTTTTTTGCGGCGCTTCCTACGCGAACGCCGCAGGCCAACGGGTGCTCACCTGTAGCACGCGGGTGCGCTATGCTGAAGTATTGAGCTCCGCGATGAAAGTTGACCTTTTTTCGTCAGATCCGGAACACGTTATAGTGCAGGCGCCACTGGATCAGGTATTGGCCGATGGGAACTTGATTTTGCCGGACAATGATCCCAAAAGAATGGGCGTGTAGCCATGTGTGGAATCTGCGGTGTCTTCCATTCCGAGCGGGCCCGGCAAGTGAACCGCGACATGCTGGTGAGAATGAATCAGCAAATTGTCCATCGTGGGCCGGACGACGACGGCTTCTTAGTCGAAGAAAACGTCGGACTGGCCATGCGCCGCCTCAGCATCATCGACATCCAAACCGGTCACCAGCCCCTCAGTAACGAAGACGGGAGTGTTTGGATCGTTTTCAATGGTGAAATTTACAATCACCTGGATCTGCGGAAGGATCTTGAGTCTCGAGGCCATCATTATCGCTCGAAGAGCGACACCGAAACCATCGTCCATTTGTACGAGGAATATGGAAGGGAATGCGTTGCGCATTTGCGCGGCATGTTTGCGTTTGCGATCTGGGACCGCAGGAAGAGGTGCTTGTTTATCGCCCGTGATCGCCTGGGGATCAAGCCTCTCTACTATCGCTTCGTTGGCGGTACGTTGCTGTTCGGCTCGGAAATAAAGACCATCCTCGCCTATCCGGGAGTGAAGCCACAGTTCAACCTGGGCGGTTTGGCGGAGTATCTAGCATTCGGTTATCTCGCTGGCGAAGCCAGCATGTATGCCGGCATTCGAAAATTAATGCCCGGCCATACCCTTACGGTGGACGAGCACGGCAATCTGGAGACTTCACAATATTGGGAGCTGGATGTCAGAGTCGATGAAGGAAGCCAGTCGCGCGAGTACTACGTTCAGCGCTACCGGGAACAACTGGAAGAGTGTGTTGCCAGCCATTTGATGAGCGATGTCCCGTTAGGAGTCTTCTTGAGCGGCGGCCTGGATTCGAGTGCGATTGCAGCATTGACCACAAAAATCCGCAAGCAACCGATTGAGACTTTTTCGGTGGGCTATGGGGAGGAGGCCTATAGCGAACTTCCCTATGCCCGCACAATCGCAAAACATTTGAAATCCGAACACCACGAAGTCCATCTTAGCCGCGACGAGTTCTTTCAGACTCTGCCTCGATTGATCTGGCATGAGGACGAGCCGATCGTGTGGCCGTCCAGCGTAGCACTATATTTTGTGGCGCGGCTCGCCCGAGAACGCGTGACGGTCGTGCTCACCGGCGAAGGCAGCGATGAGACATTAGGCGGCTACACGCGATATCCGTGGACTCTGCTGAATTCACGCATGGACACCGTTTACCGAACGCTTACGCCGTCTGCTCTGCGTCACCTGCTGCGGAAGGGAATTCAGTCTTTTCCGCTGGCCGCTGCTTCGAAGAGAAAACTGGAGCATACATTTTTAGTGCGCGACGGCGCTTCCTGGCCTTCTTTCTATTTTGATAACTTCTATTCTGCATTTTCCGCTGCCGAGCAAGATGACTTGTTAACTCCCGAAACCAGACAAAGGGCGGGCGACGCTTATGCCGGTTCGATGAAGTACTGGAATCATTCTTCGGCTGACCTTCTGCACCGGCTGCTGTACACCGATATCAAGACCTACCTGGTAGAACTATTGATGAAGCAGGATCAGATGAGCATGGCCGCTTCGGTGGAAAGCCGTGTGCCCTTTCTTGATCATGCCTTGGTCGAGTTCACCGCCAGCATTCCTGCCAAATACGCGACCCGGGGTATGGCTGGGAAGTGCATCCTGAAGTTGGCGGTGAAGGATCTGTTACCCGACTCAATTGTGCACCGGCAGAAACTGGGATTTCCCACGCCTTGGGCATACTGGCTTGCTGGGCCGGCCTTGAATAACCTGCGTAGCCTGTTAACAGAACCACGAACGCTAGAACGAGGACTCTTTCGCGCTGAGGCCGTTGGTCGGTTGTTCGATGAACACATGGCTGGGCATCGCGATCATGGCAATCGTATCTGGCGTTTGCTGAATCTGGAGCTATGGCAGAGGATCTTTCTCGATGGCGAACCGGTCTCCGCCGTCAGTGTTTTCCAAGACACCTCTATGGCGCGATAAAAGATGGATTCATCCTCGACTTGCATTGCCTTACCCGAGTTGCCAAGTAAAAAAGTCAAGTAAACAAGTACTAGTATGCGAAGAAAGATAAAGCTCACCGCGCTCGCTCTGCTTAGAAGTGCCGGAGTTTTCCGCCTCGTGGCCAACAGCCGTTGGCGCCGACAGCGGCTGCTGATTCTCTGCTACCACGGAGTCTCTCTCGAAGATGAGCATCTATGGAGACCTCAACTCTACATGCGGGCGGAATTGCTGCAGAAGCGGCTCGAGATGCTGCGAACTATGGATTGCTCGGTGTTGCCGCTGCAGGAGGGGTTGGCGCGGCTGCATTCCCGTGATCTGCCGCCCCGCAGCGTCGCAATCACCTTCGACGATGGTATGTATGATTTCTACAAGCAGGCCTATCCGCTGCTCAAAAAATACGACCTTCCCGTCACGGTTTACCAAACCACCTATTACACGTCTCACGAGACGCCGATTTTCAACCTCATCTGCTCTTACCTGCTATGGAAAAGGCGCGGGCAGCAGTTGACTGCGCCGCCGGACCTGGGAATCTCCGAAGCCATGGATCTGCGCACCGAACTACGTCGTCACCGGGTGGTGCGCAGTCTGATTGAACTTTCCGAACGCGAGAACCTGACCGGATTGCAGAAGAATGAGCTCGCCGGACGGTTGGCCGCGAACCTTGGACTTGATTATGCGGGGCTCGCCGCCAAACGTATTCTGCAACTTATGAATGCGCGAGAAGTGGCGGAAGTTGGAGCCAATGGAGTCGACGTCCAACTCCACACCCACCGTCACTGCACGCCGAAGGACGAAACAGCTTTCAGGAGGGAAATTACTGAGAACCGGGAAAAAATCCAAGCCTTAACCGGACGCGACGCGAGACATTTCTGCTACCCAGGCGGAGTCTACCAGCAGGAATTCGTCGGCTGGTTAGAAAAGGAAGATGTCGTCTCCGCCACGACTTGTGACGTCGGGCTGGCCGATCGGCACGACAATCCATATCTGCTGCCGAGATTGCTCGATACTTCCGGTCGCAGCCAACTGGAGTTCGAAAGCTGGCTCGGTGGAGTGGGCTCTCTTCTCGCGGTGCATCGGGCCGCATTGCAGCGTTACGTCGTGCGCGACGAATAGACGGGTTAGACTGAAGTTCAAAGAGAAATTCTCGGCATAGCGTTCCAATGAGAGACTGGGCAAAAAGAGCGATTCTTGGCAGCGGAGCACTACGGCTGGCGGAAAGTTTTCGTGGTTCCAGCGGAGCGATTCTGATGTACCACTCGGTTCTGGAGAACCCGTCACTGCGGATCGACTCATTTGGCGGAATCGCCCACTCCGAGTCCGTCTTCCGCGGACAGATCGAGTTATTGGCACGGGATTTTCATCCCATTAGTCTGGACGAAGCGGTCAAGTATCTCCGCAGCGGCAACCTTCCCAAGCGTTCGGTCGTTGTCACGTTTGACGATGGGTACGCCGACAACTATGAAGTCGCGATGCCTATATTGAACCAGGCCGCGGTGCCAGCGACGTTTTACGTCACTGTCGACTGTGTAGAAAACAAAAGGCAGCCATGGCCGAGCCGGCTGCGGTTTGCCTTCCGAACCACAAAGCTCCCTGACTGGAAAGATTCCGCCGGCACATGCTGGACGCTTGATCGTCCCGTGGAAAGGGAAGCAGCCTTCCTGAGCAGTTGTGATGTTTGCTGCCAGCTCAGCGGTACTGCTCAAGACGTTTTTGTGGGACGCGTCGAGCAAGAGCTTGAGGCAAAGATGCCGTGCGAGTCTTCTGTGATGATGAGTTACGAACAGATGCAAGCACTTCAGCGGAACGGACACACGGTTGGTTCGCATACCATGACGCATCCGAATATGGCCTACCTCAAGGAAGATGAAGCCAGTCACGAACTCAGGGAATCGAAGCGGAGACTTGAGCTCCATCTCGAAGCACCGATCAGGCATTTCTCCTATCCTTGTCCGGCACTTTCTCCGCATTGGAGCACTCAGACCCTGGAGCAGAGCCGTGTTGCGGGCTACGAGACAGCGGTGACCACGGATAACGGGTTAATGCGCAGCGGTGACAATCCACTTTGTTTGAAGCGCATTCGTCCCAGCAAGACGTTTGAAGGCCTGCGGTGGAACCTGGAAAGCGCTTTCGCCGGAAGAGCAGTTTAATTCACCACTAAGCGAGTCGCAGATTGGCGAGAATACTGGTTCTCGACGGGCACAGCGCAGCGGCGCTCGCGGTGACGCGGTCGGCCGGGCAGTGCGGGCATTGGGTGGCGGTGGGTGGAAACCGGGGCCTGTTTGCCGCGACAAAACTCTCCCGCTATTGCAACCTTGGGTTCGACTATCCGATCTCAACTGACGATCCGGGCGCTTTTGTGGACGCGCTCGTCGAGTTTGTCCGCGCGCATTCGATTGATCTCATCATTCCGATCACGGATTGGACTCTGGGGCCGATTTCCGTGCAGCGAGAACGTTTCGCGGGCCTATGCCATATCGCCATGCCCTCCCCACGCGCACTCGACACAGTCTCGGATAAATATCGTACGATAAAGTTGGCCGAATCTTTTGGGATCGGCATACCCAGAACCCATCTTGTCGAATCCGTGGGCGATCTGTCGCAACGGGAGGAGATCCAATTTCCGGTGGTTGTGAAGGATCGCTTTTCGGTGCGATGGTCCAACGACGCATTTACAAAGAAGAAAGCAGTATTTGGGTCAGTAGCCTATGCTTACTCCGCTCCGGAACTGGCAAACCAAGTGGGCGAGCGCTTGCGGGTGGCCAGCGACGTATTGATTCAGGCGTTTGTTTCCGGAACTGGCATCGGATTTTCCTGTTTTGTGGCCGGCGGAAAAACGTTCTTGCCTTTTCAGTGGGAAAGAATCAGGGAAGTCGATCCGCGAGGATCGGCGAGCAGCGCCAGAAAATCCATCCCTCTGGATCAATCTCTCGTTTCGCTCAGCGTGCGGCTGATAACGGAGATCGGTTTCGAGGGCGTCGCAATGGTGGAGTACAAGAAGGCAGCTGATGGGCGCCTCATTTTAATGGAAATCAATGGGCGGCCCTGGGGATCGGTGGGACTGCCGATAGCATGCGGCATCGATTACCCGCGTCATCTCATCGAATGGTGCTTGCATGGAACGCTCCCACCTCAAAACATTTGTTACGCGGAGAACATTGTTTGTCGCCGGGTAGTTGGCGAGCTAACGCATCTGGCCAATCTCCGGGCTGGACCCCCGCCCCACTGGCCGAGCCCGTATCCAAGTTTCTGGACGAGCCTCCTCACCATGGCAGTGCCTTGGCTTCCGGGCATGTGCTATGACGATGTGTGGCTGTCGGATCTGCGGCCGGGAATTGCAGGGATTGGCAATTGGTTCAGATCGAGGCGGTTCAGATCTCGAACGGAAGGGAAGTCCCGAAGATAGGCCGCGCCGACCGAACAAGTTCGAGGCGGTCGAGAAAAAACCAATCGAAGATCAGCGCTTCTGAAGTTCCGTTTCCGCCGAGTAAGCGGAAGATGGAAAGATCGCCAGCATCAGATTGCCAATGCACACCTGCAATTGCCGGGCGCAGAACCGGGTCGTCTCGAGATCGCCCAAGTATGGATCTGGAATCTCACGGTATTGCCAGGGACCGTCCGCATAGGCGCTTAACATGCAGATCTTGCGCTGCGACTCGGGATAGAGCGCAAGCAACTCGGCTTTGTTTTGAAAATCCATGGCGAAGATGCAGTCTGCTTGGTTCGCCATTTCCTGAGTCAAAGGTTTGGCGCGGTGCTCAGTCAGTGCAACACCCAGGTCCGCGGACGCCTCCTGTGCCCAGGGATGAGCTTCGCGTCCGGGACTGGCGTGCAGACCTGCAGACGTGATCCGGACTTGCGTCTCCAGTCCCGCCTCCCGCAACGCTTGCCTCATGAGGAATTCCGCCATGGCACTTCGCATAATGTTGCCGAAGCATACAAAAATAAATGACCGTGCCGAAGGGGGAGCGAGTCGTCGATTTGAGGTTCGGACTCCAAGCGCATCCAGCACACGCAATCGTGCGTAGATGCGGCCCGGCGTGGGGCCGAGACGGAGAACGATGTCGCGTTGTTTCAGCAGAAAATCAGGCACGCACTTTCGCAGCACGTTCTTCGAAGCCGAGGCGATAGTTCGCGGGCTGAGGGAAATCACGAAGGCAGCCCCCGCTGGGAAACCGTGTCTGCTGCTGCCGCGGTCGAAGCCAACTCGTATCCCAGGGTCTGCATAAGCTCGCCCCAGGCCGACTCGATCGCGGCAACTGATTCCCCATCCAGTTGCGATTTCCATCCTCCTGCAGTGGCCGAGCGCACAAAGGGCTTATCGCTTCGCGTTCCCTTGGTAAGAACCCAGAGTCCAGCGTCCTGTTTTTCAAGTTTGCGCATTCTTTCCGCCGAGTAAGCGGAAGATGGAAAGATCGCCAGCATCAGATTGCCAATGCACACCTGCAATTGCCGGGCGCAGAACCGGGTCGTCTCGAGATCGCCCAAGTATGGATCTGGAATCTCACGGTA
>DATNKA010000975.1:0-6778 GCA_035603655.1 Candidatus Acidiferrales bacterium
GCAGGCACGAACCCGGGAAAATCGTATGCATTCTTCACGCCGCGCTGGAAGGCAAAGGTGCGGATGTTATTGCCGTAATCGAACGTTACCGATCCCATTTTCTGCAGCCGCAGCATTCCTTCGACATGGGCTGCGATCGCATCGAGGGATTTTTCCTGGTATGCCTTGGCATCGCTTTTGCGTAACTCGACAGCTTCTGCGAGAGTCATTCCGTTCGGAACATATCCATTCAGCGGATCGTGAGCCGAGGTCTGATCGGTGAGGATGTCAGGGACAACGCCGCGTTCGGCTAACTCCGGAATGACATCGGCGCAATTCCCGACCAATCCAACAGAAACGTTTTCCTTCTTGCGTACCGCATTTTTCAGAATGCGCAAAGCCTCATCAAGAGTCGTGACCATGAAGTCGCAGTAACCGGTCTTCAAACGTTTCTTGATGCGCTCGGGATCAACGTCAATGCCAAGAAAAGCCGCGCCCGTCATGGTCGCCGCCAGAGGCTGAGCTCCGCCCATCCCGCCCATGCCGCCGCTGACGATCAGCTTGCCGGCAAGATCCCCACCGAAATGCTTCTGTCCCGCCGCCGAAAACGTTTCAAACGTTCCTTGCACAATACCCTGCGAGCCGATGTAAATCCACGAGCCCGCTGTCATCTGGCCATACATCATCAGTCCGGCACGCTCCAATTCGTTGAACTTCTCCCAGTTCGACCAATGGCCTACCAGATTCGAATTCGCGATGAGCACGCGTGGCGCATGATCGTGCGTCTTGAACACGCCGACAGGCTTGCCTGATTGGACCAGCAGAGTCTCATCGTTATCGAGATTTTTCAACGCCGCGATGATGGCATGGTAAGCCTCCCAACTGCGCGCCGCCCGACCCGTCCCTCCGTAGACGACAAGGTCCTGCGGCCGCTCGGCGACATCCGCGTCGAGATTGTTCATGAGCATGCGCATGGCAGCTTCCTGCTGCCAGCTTTTGCAGGTAATGGAATTGCCGCGCGCTGCGCGAATCGATGCTGGGGCCTGAGTGTGTTCCGTTTCGACGGACATGGATAGATGTTAATTGCTGAGTGTGAAAGTGTTCAACGTCGCAAGCGTCCGTCACGATTGGAAGTGAGGCTGGAGCTGACTCACCACGAGGAGTACGCCGTGCCATCACTGCTGGTTGCGCTGGACGCAGATTTCACGTCGCTGATTCCCGGGTCCTGCTGGTCCACAGCCAGGAGCACATCTTCCTGAACGACTTCCCAGTTCGGTTCATTCGTCATCGGATCCTTGGGAACGATTTTGATATAGCCCGCAGAAACAAGATCATCCAGCGACTGGGGAGCTTTTTGCTTGTCGAGAGTGTACTGAGAAATCAGCGATCGCAGCTGGAACAGGTCATTGCGGAGCACGGCCTCGCGCGAACGCACCACCGACTGGTTATAGATGGGTAGCGCAATCGACATCAGGATCACCATGATGCTGATGACGATCATCATTTCCAGCAGGGTGAAGCCCGAACTGCGGCGCGTTTTGAGTCTGCTTGCCATTACCAATCCTTATACTTCGTGCCATCTAGTCCCTCGTCCCGCGACTTCGTGTAAACGTCGAATACGCTTTGCCCGCCAAAAGAGTCCGAATCCGGATCGTCCTGCATCGAACGCAAGCCCCACTCTGTGGTGCCGGTCATCGGATCGATTGGTATCTTGCGCAGATATCGGACTTTCTTTCCTGACACGTCAACGCCCTTCACCAGCGTTTCCAGGTCGGGGGGATACCCTTGACTGTCCGCCTTGATCTGAAAGGCGTTGCGGTCGGCATCCAGCTTGTAACGATCGATGGCGTCGCGCATTTCCCAAAGGTCGGCTCGCAGACGGCGTTCCTTCTCCCGCTTGATGGTGAGACGCGCCATTGGCACCGCCATGGTCGACAAAACCAGCAGGATGGCGGTCGCAATAATCAGTTCCAGGAGCGTGAACCCGCAATCGGGTCTCGAACCTTGTCCCTGGCGAATTCGTCTTACCTTCATCATTAACGCTTCAACTCTTCACAAAACTGATCATTGCACGGTTACCGACGCTTGCGCGCCGTTGACCGTAATGGCCTGCAAACCTGGGTCGCGGGCTCCACCGCGGGTGATCGTCAGAGGAGTCTGTCCCGCGGCCTTGGCCTGAAATGTCATCGTGACTACGGCACCCTGACCAGAAACGCCGCCGGCCCCTGGCGGACGAGTAGCGGTGATTTGCAATGTTCCAGTGGTTTCATCTTCGCGATGGACAAGAGCTACGGCCTGCCCGTCTTGCGAGAGGAATCCCCCATTCGAGATGTTTACCAATTGGAGTTTTGCGGGATCGTAGTTCAACTGGACGGGCACGGAATATACGTTCTGGGCGCCAGAGATTAGTAAATTCACCACAAAAGTGTTTCCCTTGGCAGCCGTGATCTGTCCCGGATCAAACAGGAAGTTTGCACTCCCCTGAGTCCCCGGATTCGGGCTAGATGGTTGCTGGTTCGGAGCTTGATTTGCGGGCGGCTGGGCGCCGGGAGCCTGCGGTGCCTGGCCAGCTGGCGCTGATGGCCGGCTGAGGTGCCGCAGTTCAATCGAGTTCGCCGTCCCAATGTCAATCGCCCGCTGATTCAACTCGCTAATCGTGGTTCCACGAATGATGTGCGGTGTGATGGCAAATACAGTCTCGTCCTGTGAATGGTCCTGGGTCGTCTGCCCAAAAAGATATTTCAAGATTGGAATCTGCGCCAATCCCGGAATTCCGCTCAAGGCCTTGGTTTGGGAATCGTCCAGGATGCCGCCAATCAGGCTTGATTCACCATCCCTCAGCCGGATTTCGTGCTCAATTTTCTTCTGTCCAATGATGGGCTGGCTGATGCCGCCGATGCTCGCCTGGCTGACCACGGAGGAAATCTCCATGCTGATCTTCAAAGTCACTTCGCGGTCGGCGTGCACGTGGGGCGTGACGTCAATATTCACGCCGACATCCAAGTATTGAAACTGAGTGTTTACCAGGGGGTTAATACCAACGCCACCAATTCCAGGCTGGAACGACCCTGTCGCTACCGGCACGCGCTCGCCGATTTTGAGCGTGGCCTTCTGGTTATCGAGCGCACGCACCTGCGGATTCTGTAACGTCTTTGTGTCAGTGTCGCTCATCACCGCCGAGAGGTTGGCGGAAGGAATCGTCACCTGAAAATCGGTTGCGTTCAGACTTCCCAGAGTGTTGAGGCTGAGTCCGCTATTACTTGTGCTACCGGTTGTCGTTGTTGTTGTGCCCGTCGTGGTGGTAACGGGAGTGGCGGTATTGATATTGCTCTGCAGAGTGACGGTGGCGCTGGTCGGCGGACTTAATCCCAGCGTGCGTGACTTGTCTTTACTCACCTGCAAAACGGCAATGTCGACGATCACTTCCGGACGCGCCTTATCCAAATCCTCGACTAATTTTTCCGCCAGCGCAATCTGATCGGGCGTGCCCCGAACCACCAGCGCATTCTGGGAAAGAAGTTGCTGCACCCTTTGGACGTCCAGCACAGCGCGTATCGCGTTCACCACATCCTGCAACTCGGTGGGCTGTGAAAGATTCTGCAGGTAGAAGGTCTTCAGAACACTCTGTTCCAGTTCTTTGCGCTTGGCGGGATTGTCCTGGGCCACAAAAATCGTATTTCCTGTGACCGGGCGCCAGAAGGTTTTCGATTCCAGCGCCGTAATCTGCAGCGCGTCTTCCAACGTTACTCCATTCAGCTCGACCTTAATCCGCCGCGAGGTATAGTCAGGATCGAAGAGCACGTTGACCCCGGCCAACTGGCCGATCGTCTGATAAATAACCTTGGAATCCTCGGTGAGTTTTACGGTGATGGGTACGATAGAGATAGGCGCAAGCTCAACCGGCCCGCCGGCTTCGCTGATTTTGCGCCGCAAGCTGCCCGGAGGCCCCGCGGCCTGCGGCACAGGATTGCTCGCTTCATCGATCATCTGCATCGTGCGCTTCAATTCCTGCTGCGCTACGAATAGAGACGGGTCAATCAGCGCGGCCTTTTGAAAGGCGGCCAAAGCTTCCTGCAGCTTGCCTTCGTCGCGGAGTTTTTGTCCCTGATGGACGATCGTCGCCGCGGCTTTGAAACGCATCCGCTCGAACGACGCCTTGTAGCGCATATCTTTTGGTTTTAGGTTGTAAGCCTGCTTGTAGAGATCGTAAGCAGCTTCGTAGTTCTCCCGCGCCTCGGCGTCCTGGCCCTTTTCGTAAATCGTCTTGGCCTTATCGGCAATTGCGGGCAGTATTACAACCAGAACCAGCAGCGCAACCGCCGCAGGCATCAGACGTTTCATTCGTCAATCCTCGTCTAAGAATCTTTGCCGGAAGTCTCGCCGGACAAGCAAGTATTTACGGCGAAGGCCGGTTTTCAGCCTACTTGATGCGCAGAAAACAATACTTTTGCAGCGATTATAGCATCGGGCTTCCAGACTCCCGATCTCATTGCACGCACGAGAGTTACACTCTTTGGTCGTAGTCCCAATGGGGGATCCAAGCTTCCGGCATCGGCGACAGGAAAAACCGAGTCGGAAGTCGGGAGCTGTGAGCCAGGAGCATGTTCTCGCTGTTAAGATGAACGCTATCCATGGCTCGCCAGACCACTCATCAGACCAAGCCTAGCCCAGAGAAATCCCCGCGCCGCGAGCCTACCGCCAGCGGGCAGAGAGATGCTGCCGTTAATAGGATCGCTTCACACAACTACTTCTTGCTGGAAAAATTTGAGTGTGGCCTGGTTCTTACCGGAACCGAGGCCAAGTCAGTTCGGGGCGGCCTGGCTAACCTTAAAGATTCCTACGGCCTGGTGAAAGAGGGCGAACTCTGGTTGCTCAATGCCCACATCGGTCCCTACGAGCACGGCAACATTCATAACCACGCGCCCTTGCGGACCCGGAAGCTGCTCATGCACAAGGAAGAGATCCGCAAGCTGATTGGCAAAACACAGCAAAAGGGATTGACCCTGATTCCCGTCCGCATGTACTTCAAGAACGGCAAAGTAAAAGTTGAGTTGGCGCTGGCCAAAGGCAAGCAGCTCTGGGACAAACGCGAGACTGAGAGGCGCAGGACGGCAGATAAAGAAGCCAGAGATGCCATTGGACGCAGTCGGAAGGCCTAAGGGCTTATTTAGGGGTAGCCGCCCTCGGCTGTCCGGCACGCAGCGCCGAATTCCCCACATTAACTCGAAAGTCAATTTGCACTACGCTGCCGTAGTGCATGAAGACCGCGGTCTACAGTTGGCGCCTTTCAGCGGAGAGAAAGGCCGAACTGGAGGCGCCCGAAGTGCGCTGCTTGGTTGTGTTACCGCCGATTGGCTCGCCCAACGCCGCGACGGGCCATTCTGACGACGATGCGGAACCGCCTGCGATTCGCAGGCGAGCCATGGCGGCAATTGGCTCGGTTGCGGGGGGCGATCCTGCGTGCTCGGAACGGGCAGCGAACTGGTTCGCGAAATCATTTGCTGAAGGCATGTCAAGCGCGATGCGTTCGCTCGCCGCTTCGGCCGTCGGACTCATTGATGCCGGTGCCATTCTTGCGCTCATCGGTCGCGGCGACAAATGCACACTTCTTGCGTCAAGGCCTACCCCAACGGTCGACTGCCGCGTCTTACGACCGAAGCTGTGCTCGCAGAAGTTTTCTACCGCGATGAGCGCAATATTCACGATGCCCGCAGCGTTTGGCTCCTCCTGCGTTCCGGCGCGATTCCGATTCGCCGATCGCACATGTGGACTTACCGCGGATTCAGGCCCGGATGGCTCAGTGTGCCAACCGCCCTGTGGATTTCGCCGATGCCACGCCGGTGCGCGTAGCCGCCCGCGAACGCCTCAGCTTAATCCTCAGCCTCGATCACGACGACTTCGAAACCTACCGGCACCCGGGCCGCAAAGAGTTCGCAATCCTCCCGCGCCGGACGAGAACCTAGCTTCAACTGCGACTATGATGGCCTAGGAACTAAAGAGGTCTTGCGCCATCAAAACCGTAAACCTCAAGTCCGACATGCCTCAGGTTCAGGAAGCCCTACAGCGTATGGACAGCGAACTGGCTCTTGCTCGCCAAGGAAATCTAAGGCTGCTGAAACTGGTTCACGGCTACGGCTCGACCGGCGCGGGCGGCGACATTCGTATCGCTGTGCAAAAGAGGTTGGTGGAGATGGCGCGGAACGGTCAGATTCGCGGATGCATCTTTGGCGAGGATTGGTCTAAATCAGCTGAAGCGGCCTGGAAACTTCTGCAATCGAATACCGAACTTAAGAGCGATTCCGATCTCGGCCGCGGGAATCGCGGGATCACGATTGTCTTACTTTGATGGACACTTACGGATTTAAGCCCCTTGCGTTTCTGGCGGTGTGTCCGGGAGCAAAGGTGCGGGAGCGGAGTCATTTACGACCGGCACGGCAACTGGCGCGGGCGTGTAGGGTTGGACGGCGACAGGTTCCACCATATTCTCCAGGTAATAGCTGACCGCCACGCCGCGTTGCCAGAAGCGAGGGATCAACAACAAGAGCAGCATCAACTGGCTAACCACGTAAGCCCCGAGCACGCTGGCCGGAGGGACAAACCTCATCCAGATCCACAAGCCGGCCACTAAAAGAATCGCCGCCACACTCGTGGCCACCACATAACTTCCCACAAGGCGAGCGAGATTTCGCCACATATGCCGGAAACCGGCGGCGATGGATCTTCGCACCGCCCGTTGATCGCTGAGTACTATATCGGTCTCCGCCAAATCGAACCAGATGCGCAATGCCGTCATTACCAG
>DATNKA010000976.1:0-4274 GCA_035603655.1 Candidatus Acidiferrales bacterium
CGTCACGAGAGTGAGTTGCCCAGAGGCCGACTTGCGAGGCCCGCACCTCGAGAAAAGAAAACGCAGCTTACGCCGAGCGACAACACAAAGACTAACCACTCGCGACCGCACCAATTTCGCCGAACGGTTCATGAATCTTGCTTTTGGACTGAGCGTGCCTAACGGGTTGAGCAAATGTCAGTGCAATGTCATCTTGATGAAAAACTTCCGTACTCAGCGCTGCATAAGATGACAGGAGTACGTCTTGATAACCAGCCAAATTTCACGGCCCGTTTCAAGCTGCAAGGCATCGCGTGCCGCGAGCGTAAGGTAAACATCCATTTCCACGCCGCAATCGACGCGCGCGGAAATGATCATGTCTCTCCTCTCCAAAGAGATTAACCTCCCGGGAATCAGGTTACGGGCGCTGAGCCCAACGGGCTTTCCGATCGCTAACAAAATGTCGCCCGCGCGAACTCCCACGCGTATCCGCGAGCCTGCTTCGGCCCGAATCAGAGGTGTCTCCAGCAGGACAAAACATTCAGGCTTGGAGCCGGGCAGCCGACAGGTCATCGTGCCGCGATCCTCGTGCACCAACCAAACCGTGGCGTCGAAGATATTTTCAAAGCCGGCTAACTGCGCCACTGTTTCCTGAAGCGGAGCTCGCAATACCTCGTGCGGCGTTCCTTGCGCGACGATGCGGCCTTCATCCATCACAACTACCTGTTCACCCAAGGCCATTACTTCATCGCGGCTGTGCGTCACGTACAGAATGGGGATGCGGTGCGCCTGATTCCAGCCTCGTAAATCATCGAGAATCTTCGCTTTGGTGTGCGCGTCCAGAGCCGCCAGAGGTTCGTCCAGCAGGAGTATGCATGGCTCGGTCACGAGAGACCGCGCCAGAGCCACGCGCTGGCGTTCTCCTCCTGAGATTTCAGCCGGGCGCCGCTCCCGCAGATGATCGATCCCAAATTCCCGTAATATCTCAGCGGAGCGCTGCTTTCGCTCGGACTGCGGAAGATGAGCGAGCCCATACTCCGTGTTCTGCTCGACGGTCAAATGAGGAAATAATGCGAGATCCTGCAGGACATAGCCAATCCCGCGCCTGGCAACCGGAAGATTCGTGCGAATGTTTGCGTCGAACAGAATTCGTTCACCCGCGGCGATTCGCCCTGCGTCCGGAGTCGCCAATCCCGCTACGCAATCGAGCAGAGTGGACTTGCCGGATCCCGACGGACCGAACAGTATCGTGAATCCGGACGCGGCGCTGAACTCCACATCGAGAGAAAACTCACGCTCCGTGGAAGACAAAGTTTTGCGAATGCGGGCAGTCAGGCTTTGATTTGCGGTTTTTGATTCCACCGGCGAGGGCATCGAAGATTCGCTTATTTGATCGGGCCCAGGAGCCATAATCTTTGAGTCGGCACTCTGCGGTTCAGGCCGTAAACCACCATCAGCACCCCAAAGCAGAAGATCAGCAGGAGCACCGCCATGGCATTTGCGCCAGCGTAGTTGGAGGCCTGCACCTGGTCATAAACACTAATGGAGATGGTGCGCGTCACGCCCGGGATGTTGCCTCCCACCATCAGCACCACCCCGAACTCGCCCATGGTGTGAGCGAATGCCAGAGCCACGCCCGTCACCAGTCCATGCATGGAGAGCGGAACGATTACGCGGAAGAAGGTGCGTAACGGCGAAGCCCCAAGCGTAGCCGAGGCTGCCAGCAGTTTCCGATCTACCGAAGAAAAAGAAGCCGCGAAAGGCTGTACCGCAAACGGCAGACTATAAAGGATGGAACCGATCACCAGGCCTGTGAAAGTGAACGCTAGAGTGTGGCCGGTCAAAGACTGCCAACCGCGTCCCAGGGGACTAAAGGACCCGAGTGCGACGAGCACGTAAAACCCAAGCACGGTCGGCGGCAACACAATTGGCAAGGCAACCAGCGCTTCCACGAGAAATTTCCACTTCCAGCGCGAGAAAGCGATCCAGTAAGCCAGCGGTAGACCCGCCATCAAAAGGATAGCCGACACCACCAGCGCCAATTCTATGGTGAGCCGGAACGCCTGCCAATCGATCGCCATCGGTCTTGCCACTTGAACTCTTAGTGGGTACGAGAATCCGTGGAGATTGTACAGGCACCGCGAGGTCACTGCTGAACTTCTCTCTTTTGATGATTACGACTGCCTTTTCTCCTCGACCCGACCGCTGTGGGGCTTTCCTGCGCGCGTCATTGCTGTGCAGGCGGCAAGATAAACCGGCAGAAGACGGATTTGGGGCATTCGTAAAGCCTTTATTTACAATGGCGTAGATAGATCACGCTGCCTCTGTCTCCATTTTCTTCCACGCCGTTCGATTCCTAGCAAAGCGAAAGCGAAGAACGTCCTGAACTAACGGGGTGGAGGTACTGGAGGAGGAAGTGGTGTGGAGGTGGCGGCCAGCAACAAGGTACCCAACCCGGTACCTATACAATTACGGTGACTGGCAGGTCGGGGACGCGGGCTCATCAAGCCTCTGCTACAACCCTCGTCGTGAACCAGTTTTGTGAACTCGCGAAGATGCCGAAGAACGGACCGTTCCAGAACGCGTACACGCGCCATCGCAGACCATGATTGACGCACGCTACAACGTCATCATCGTCGGCGGCGGAATCGTCGGCCTGGCCGTGGCCCTTGAAATTACACAACGATTTCCCCGCGCCCGCCTGCTGCTGCTGGAGAAGGAAAATCGCGTAGGCCGCCACCAGAGCGGCCACAACAGCGGCGTCATTCATTCTGGGGTTTACTACAAGCCGGGATCGCTGAAGGCGAAATTATGCGTGACCGGCGCCGCCGCGATGGTGGAATTCTGCCGCGAACACAACATCCCTCACCAAATTTGCGGCAAAGTGATTGTGGCCACGCAAGAAGAAGAATTCCCGCGTCTGGAAGAATTGCGACGACGTGGCGAAGCCAATGGACTGACGGGACTACAATCCATCGGGCCGGAAGAACTGCGCCAGTTCGAGCCTCACGCCACTGGCTTGCGCGCCCTGGTGGTCCCCTCAACCGGAATTACTGACTACGCCGCTGTTTGCGACAAATATGCGGAACTCATTAGCAACCGCGGTGGAACGATTCTCACCTCCCACGCCGTACTCGCTCTCAAGCGGACAGCGGATGAGATTGTGGTTGAGACGAACGGCGGTGCATTTTCCGCGACATCGCTCATCAACTGTGCCGGACTCTTCAGCGATCGCATCAGCCGCATGGCCGGCGACGATCCGCAGGTCATGATCGTTCCTTTTCGCGGAGAGTATTACGACCTCATCCCTGAGCGCTCGTCACTGGTACGAGGGCTCATCTATCCAGTGCCCGATCCGCGATTTCCATTTCTCGGAGTTCACTTCACGCGTCGCATAAACGGCAGTGTGGATGCCGGACCTAACGCAGTTCTCGCTTTTCGTCGTGAAGGATACCGGCGCACGGATTTCAACCTCCGCGATCTGGCGACATCGCTGGCTTTTCCAGGATTCTGGCGGATGGGTGCGAAGAATTGGCGGAGCGGGCTCGACGAATTTCACCGATCCTTTTCAAAATCGGCATTCGTTCACGCCTTGCAGCGCCTGGTTCCTGAGGTTCACAAGGCGGATCTGATTCCTGGCGGCGCCGGGGTTCGCGCCCAGGCAGTAACGCGCCAGGGAGCTTTGGTAGATGATTTTCAGTTCGTTCCGTCAGGCAGAATGCTGCATGTGCTGAATGTTCCGTCCCCGGCGGCGACCGCTTCGCTGATGATTGCGCGCACCATCGTGGACACGGCTGCCACCGGATTAGGCCTGCAATAGCGCCAGAGTGGCACGGTCAACGTCCACAACGCTTTACATCCCCGCGGCGGCTATTATGGGCGCCATCTTGTGACACATCTTGCCTGTTGGCTTCGAGACGTAGTCAGGTGTTTTGGCCCGCATGCGCATACCGGGGCAGGGCCGCTCGGAGAAGCAGCCATCCAGTCTTTGTCTTTGTCTTTGTCTTCGTCTTTGCGAAAACGAAAAACATAGGGCACAACCTCAACGCGGCGGGAAACGCCGAGCTTGTCGAAAATCCGAAACAAGTAATTCTTGACGGTATGCTCGGTAAGTCCCAGGCACCTTTCGATCCCGGATTGGACAAGCCTTCCGCCACACAGCGAACTACATCTTGTTCCCGCTTGGAAAGGACGGTTCACCCGCCGATACGATCAGTCGCATCGGCTCCGATGCAATGACAGGTGGCTATCACCCAATAGGACGCGCACTGATCGCCCACACTCCGGGCGCAAAC
>DATNKA010000977.1:0-13145 GCA_035603655.1 Candidatus Acidiferrales bacterium
AACGCTACCAACTCCTCTAAGATTTCCGCATCTGCACCCCGCAACACTGCAAAGCGGTGCGCGAATGTCGAACTTCCATCCCCCGCAACCAAAGAACCTGTGCATTATTGACCAGCCGAAGAGTGTTTCAGGGACTATCGTCGTGTTAGTAGTTACAAGACAGGAGGATTAGATGGCCGTTCCTCTCAAAGTGCCAATCGCGCACACTGCTTTGCTGAAGGATGATAAATCACGACTTACGAGCAAGGAGAGCGTGGCTGCAATTCTCAGCCGCTGTAAGGCAACTCTGATCGCAGATTGGTTGACGCGAACCAAGAACACCCCTGAACTCAATCACCTTCATCTTAGCGATGAGCAGCGCACCGGACATCTTCCGAAGTTGCTTGACGACATAGTGGCTCGGCTGGGCACACTCACATTGACCAGTAAGGACAGTGACGCCATCGACTCCCGCGCCGCCGTCTCGCATGGCAAGTTGAGACGGACGCAACGCTATACACCGGGCATGCTGATCCATGAATCACGAATTCTTCAAGTCACGATCTTTGGAACCTTGCATAAGAACCTCAGTATGCTGGATTTTAACTTGCTGCTGCCTGATGTCATGACTATCGCGGACGAAGTGGACGCGCAGCTGACCCAAACAATGGAGAGCTTCACAGATTTCACACCCAAATCAGCGAAGCCGCAGCTTTTGAGTCCGGCGTGAGTTCTGCCCGAGCACTGCTTATCAAAACAGTGAAGTAACGCGGCGGGTTGAACGTCGGCATTCCAACCGCTAGCCCATGACTGCTATCCCGGGGTGCAAACCTTGTCCTCAGGATTGTTAACTATTTCCGTAAACTGTTCACTTTTGGACATGTTCCACGATAAATCTTTGTCACACTTGAACGTGTCCCGAAAAAGAGGCGGTGCTGTATGACTCCGACAGAACCCCGTATTTCCCACAAGGTTCTGCTTGTGGATGACGATGAAGCCATTCGCGAAATGATGACCGCGACTCTTGAACACAAGGGCTTCGATGTGGTCGCTGCCAACAACGTGACAGAGGCCCTGAAACTGATTACGACAGAGAGCTTCGACGTCCTAATCACTGATCTCCATATGCCAAACCCCAGCGACGGGTTTGCGGTGATTACCGCGATGCGGCACATCCAGCCGAATGCACTTACCCTGCTAGTCAGCGGCTACCCGGATGTTAAAAGTGCTATGGACGCTATCCTTCTGGAAGCAGACGAAATCATCGTGAAACCATTCCAAGCCGGGAGACTTGCTGAACTCGTGCAGGATAAGTTGGTCAGTCGTAAACCTTCAGTCCCTACGCCAAAGGAACGAGTGGCCGGAATATTGCGGCGTTGTACCCTCGATATTGTTGCGGACTGGTTGGAAAAGGTCAAAAAGAGCAAAGAACTCAACTGCGTTTCTCTAAGTGACGAAGAGCGCACTGGATATCTTCCGAAGCTGATTGAAGACCTTATTCTGCGCCTCGGAGCATCCCACATTCCCGGGGATGAAAGCGAATCGATCTGTTCCGCCGCCGCCGTCGCTCACGGCAAGATGCGAAAGTTGCAAGGCTACACGTCTGCGATGCTGGTGCACGACTCGCGAATACTGCAAGTGACCCTTTTCGGGACATTGCAGAGAAATCTCAGTGTGCTCGACTTCAGCCTACTGTTACCGGATGTGATGACGATTGCCGATGAAGTGGACTCACAGTTGACACAGGCGATGGAGAGTTTCACGAATGTCGCGGGCACGGCGGCGGCGGCTTAGTTACAACTCAGCCATTTGTTTTCACTTGGCGGTCAAGTTTTACCGTGTACGATCGGGCAATCGCAGGCAATAAGTGGTTTGCCAAAAAGGGCTTTGGGCACGAAAACCTCGGCAGACCTCAAAGCTCGCTCCGGGACATCCGCTGCTCCAGACAGCATGATGATGGGAGCGTCCGGCTTGGGCCGTCTCGTTTCAATTGCAAACTTGCCCGTTCATCTAGGGCATGGACAAGCATTCGGCACAGACGGGTCGGCAGGTTGCACGTGTTAAAGATCGCCAAGTGCAAGAACAGCAAGGAAGCCCCTTTGAAGGTTGATTCCGCACGGCCCTCGCTCGCTTAAGAATCACCTTTTGCTTGCTCCGGCAGAACAGTCCTAACGTCCTAACGAGGCAGAGCGGCGGTACAATTCAATGAGAAACCAACGGGAGAGCCGCGAAATGGCGAAAAAGTTATTGATGTAGCTGGAACGTTGGAACATCAAAAGAGAGTTTTGCAAAGCCGGCGGAAAGCGCAGTGGCAGAAGATGCAAAGAGGGTTCGAGGCATGTGATGAGCGCGAGTGGCGGATATAGAAATGCGACTGGACGGCAAAAAGATCGTCAAATACCGCGCCACAGGCGAAGACTTATTTTGACATGGAAAATAGCGGTGTCGGTCGTGGGCGCTTACCCTGCCGCAACCAAGATCGGCAGCTTGCTCTTCGACGGCAAGAAGTGGGTGCGCTCGCTCTCATCTATCGCAAACATGTGTAGCCGTGTGGTTTCACACAATTTGAATTTATGAGGATTTTGCGGTCGGCAAGGACAAAGCAGTCTTTGCCATTCAGGAGCACCCGCCACATTCTCAATGTACGCTCCATTGCTATAGGTCAAGCCGAAGTCCTTCATGAGGTACTGCATGTGGCAATGTGGACATTCGACATAGAGGCGAGTTTTTAGCATAAGTGTGTGTTTTGACCTCGACACGGGAGACACCTTCGGGAAGACCTCCCTTTCCCGAAACCTGCTCACCATCAGCCTACTATGCAATCCGGTTCCGTAGAAATAGCCCTGATGGGCTAGGCCGCGAATCATGAGTAACGCAGAGTGAGTTACCATAGGCATCCGCCTGCCTGATCTACGAATTGCGGATAAGTGGAATCCAGTGTGTGCCACGGGCAAAAGATTCGCTATTGTGGGGGAGCCACTTTCGCCTCGCTCCGGTCCTGAACGGCGTTGATGTCTTCTTCTGTTCCGCCGTCTTTTGCTTGGATCGTGGGCTCATGAATTTTGCCCCATAGGGATCTCACGGGATGCTGTATGCTCCCATGTTATTGACCTGCTCGAAGAGGGCGGGCCTGGGCTGGCGGTGTTGCTGCTCGCGAGTTCCTCGAAGTCCTCTCTCCAATTCGCGGAACGAAATGAACGTCATCGCCGATATAAGACTGGGTCTACTTCTCTTTGAGGTCCCAAATCAGTCGCATTGCAGCGTGTCCTTTCGGCAATCTTGCGTAAATAGAACCGCTCGAGGGGCGCTTGCGGATAGGAGGGCTGAAATCAGCTACGCACCGCGGCAGTGGCTAGTTCCTACGCTCGCTGCGGGAGGGTCTCTGGCGCACTGCGTGCTGCGATACGGCGAAGGCACAAAACACTCGTAACAGCGAGGGTGAGTAAACCTGTCGCTGCCCATATTCTCCCAGTGGAAGCCGGACTCGGTTGAACCTTAAGCTCGTGCCCAAATCCGAAGATCTGATTGAACGGGACTGGCGCGATGAAGAAAAGAAAGAGTGGTAAACAGAGCAGCGATGACGCAAGCCCAACTACCGCAGCAACTCGCGGATACACAAATGTCACGACAAGAGCGAGCACGAAAAAAAAGCTTCCAATGTCGGCCATCGAGAGCAGCGGGCCAGTAAGCCGCCCTCCACTAAACTCCGTTCCTGCAAGACCGTCTGTGATTTTCAATGCGAAGAGAACGCAGAGAAGACAACTAGTCGCCTGCCATACCTGCGGCATTTCTGGCTTTTTCATTCGACGTCCTCTCTATGCGCGGTGGTTTTTCGTGTCTGGTCGAAAATCCTTTGCGATTTCACTTCGTCAGAGGTCCGTTTTCCGGCCAGGTGCGATTCGTCCATAACTCTACGCGGAATCGCAGAGGGAGGCTGTCCGCTCCAAGGTTTCGATAGTTCCACGGCATCCATTCCGCGGGCTTAGTCGCCAGTTTCTGAGCGTGGCGCTGCAGCGCGGTCAGGTAGTCGAAGGAGTGGGCGCCGCACAACCGACAGGTGTGAATCAAACTCATGAACAGGTCGCCTTGCCCACCTCCGCCCCGTTCAGCGTCCGCTTCTTATGACATACCCAGTCCGGGTGGGGGAGTCTTGAAAGCTTTCCTGGGAAACTGGTCGACGGACTCGATCATTTACGCACGAAGCGCTTCCCCGGCGAATGTGGTAACCGGACTGGATCCCTCACCACTGGCTTTCTGGCAGGCGCCTTTGGCAGAGCGCGACCGAATCTGGTGCCGGGCGTGCCGCTCTATCTTGACGAGTCTGGAGCCCCCGGCGGAGAGTCATCAACGTGGCAGCCTTCAGCATACGCGCTGCGGGGCAAGGAGACTTGGGACACAATGCACGGCGGGGATTCGGCGCCACTCAGCTCGATTTGACGCTGCCAAGGCTGTTCAGATTCACAGGGCGCGTTTCTCTTCAGGCGCGGGGGGATCTCTTCAACATCTTCAACCACCCCAATTTCGGTAACGAGTCCATACAAAGACGAGGAAGATTGAGTGGTCGTTACAATCCGGACCAACCGAGCGCCCCTGTGACTGGGGCGTGCATAAATTTGCGACTTATAAGGTGAGGCCCACGCTCTGGCGCGAGGAGCCTTACCGCCTAAATAGTGATCGCAAACAATCATCCTCAATATGGCTCTCAGCCGCCAGCCAGTGAACAAACTCTTTGGCGCTGATGTGCGTCGGCTTTTGAACCTCCTTCTTCTCAAGTCCAGACTCGAGGTCTGCCTGTTTCCCCGTGTTAGTTATTACCGTCCACGTCTTGGTCTTCATTGTCTTCGCCTCGCTTGATGGCGGCAGGGTAACCAGCCAGCATCCGCACTCCATTCAGTACAACTGCGAATCTACTTTCGTAGTATGGCTGAGTTTCATCTCGGACACTGTGCCGAAGTGACCAGTCCTTCGGATTGTTGGTGAGCAGACGGCGATCGTGGACTCCGGCTCGTAAATCCTAATCGGCGACAACGTGATTCACAGCGGCGGGTGGCGCTACCGCATCGGCGGAAAATGGCGAATCCTGAGGATACTGACTCAAACAGCCATCGCGAATCGGCTGTTGGCATAGGCAAGAAGTGCCTTCATTTCTTCAAGCGAAGTAATGTAGAACTCAGCGATTGATCTGGCATGTTGTAGTTTGTTTTGGACTGACTTGGAGGGATGAAACAGTAGGAACCGGATGTTGTGTTCCCGCGCCCATCGTTGCAGAAACACAAGCATGCCAAGACCATCGCCTCCAATTTCACTCACCTCCGAGAGTTCAAGGACAACAATCCGGGCGTTGGTTTGCGAGGTCACACCTTCACGCAACTTATCGGCGGATTCTCTTTCTACAATTCTTCCCTCGCACCCAAGAACCGTTAATTCCCCTATGTTTGCAACAGTTACTTTCAGCATGACCTCCTCCCAGCGTTGGTTCTCTCAAGCACTGTTCTGTCTACACTGGAGCACGGGCCGTGCCATTCCTTTATTTTGTGCAAGATGGGATTTTGATTTCTGGGCGGCACTGGAAATTCGTAGAGAAAACGAGCACATTTAGCCCACAGCAACGGCAAAATCTCCACTACATCATCGATTTCCTGCCAAAGCGATTTACACCTGCGGACGGTTGTCGAGACGTAAGAGATAATGCCGATATGTTCAGGACCAGATTCAAACATCAAATTGTCGCAGAATTCCTCCCGCCATCGCGGCCCGGCAAAGCGCAAAAGCTGATCATCTTGTGCGACGGCATGCCATCGATTCCTCGCAAGCAGCCGCTATCGGAATTTCTCGCTGCTAAGGGGTTTTGGGTCATCTATCCGCGCTATCGGGGAGCCTGGGAAAGCGATGGGCGCTTTATGGAGAAATCGCCCCATGAGGACGTCCTCGACATCGTTGACGATTTGCCAAAGGAAATTGAAGAAATTGCGTTCGGTCGGCGCTTCCGGCTATCGCCGGACAAGATCTTCGTCATCGGGGGAAGCTTTGGTGGCGCGGCGGCAATCCTTGCCTCCCTTGATCCACGGGTTAGACGGGTGATCGCAAACTGTTCCGTCGTGGACTGGAAGATCTTGGATCGCTCCGAAAAGGTCGAAACCCGCAAAGACAAGTACGCCGAATATATCCGCGAAGCGTTTGGGAACGGGTACCGCCTTTCTGATGCGAACTGGGACAAGCTGCGAAACGGTACTTTCTATAACCCGTGGCACCGCAGAAACGAAATCGACGGCTCCAAAATATATATGTTTCACGCCAAAGATGATCCCAGTGTGCCGTATGAGCGAACTCGGAGATTTGCCGAGATCACGGGATCAAAACTCAAGACGCTCAAGCGCGGTGGGCACATCAGCACAGATTATGTGGTCAGGAAGTACTGGCAGCAGATCAAGAGGTTCTTCGATTCCGCGCGAAACGCATGATCGTGTCGGAGTCTTTCCGCCTATGACTGACGACCAAACAAGTACGATCCGCCAAAGCTACGACCAGATCGCCGACGAATACGCCCGGAGGATTTATCGCGAGCTTGAAGGCAAGCCGTTCGACCGCGAACTGCTCAGGCGTTTCGCGAAGGCGGTCGGAGAGTCTGGCGAACTCTGCGATATGGGTTGCGGCCCCGGACACGTGGCGCGATACCTCCAGAGCCTCGGCGCAAAGGTCCTCGGACTGGATATTTCTCCGGCCATGGTGGAGCAGGCACGCCGACTCAATCCCGGCATCCGTTTTCAGGTTGGCGACATGCTGGCGCTCGACCGCGCAAATGGCACGCTTGCTGGGATTGTGGCGTTCTACGCGATTGTGAACATCCCGAAGCAGTCCCTCCTCACCATATTTCGGGAGATGTTTCGGGTGCTGCAAACTGGCGGTCTGCTCCTACTGGCTTTTCACATCGGAGATGAAGCGGCGCACTATGACGAGTTGTGGGATCGCCCGATCTGTATGGACTTTTTCTATTTTCAACCAGCCGAGATTCGGGGTTACTTAGAGGCGGCGGGATTCGCAATCGAAGAAGTCAACCAACGGGAGCCGTATGCGCCGGAAGTGGAGCACCAGAGCCGGAGGGCATACATTTGGGCGCGGAAGCCTTAGCCAGCCAAGGTGACCTCAGAACGATTCCCGTGTTTCTGGTCCGAATCGAGCGGTCGTCCCCAATCATCGAAAGGATTTGATGAGGTTTGGGCGATGAATAGTCTGAAGAAGCTGGAAGAGGAAGTCGGATCGTGGGCGAATATCTCGGTTCACCCTCACCGCTTTGGTGGTCGGGAGTTCTTGTTTGGTGCGGCAGAAGTCGGACATGTGCACGCCACGGGGATGGTTGACATTCCATTCCCGCGATCAGTTCGCGATGCGCTTTTGGCGGACGGTCTTGCCGAGGAGCACCATTGGGTTCCGAATTCAGGCTGGATCACCTTCCGTATGCGAAGCGAAGAAGACTTTCAACACGCAGTGTGGCTCATGCGCATGTCATACATTCGTTACGCACTTAAGTCGGAAAGCGATCCGCGAAAGATGTTCGAGCGAGAAATTGGGGAGTTGCATCTGAGTCTTCGCTTCAGGTCGCTGCTGGAACCGTTTGTGCCCAAGACCGCAGAACATGTCGCCTGAGGCGCTCGCGGGCTTAGGCGGCGACTCGTCGTTATGACAACCATGACTCATCTATGCGTGACTTGTGGAACGCAATACCCGCCCGCTGACCAGCCACCTGAGCACTGCCCGATTTGCGAAGATGAGCGCCAGTTCGTCGGCTTGCAGGGACAGCAGTGGATCACACTGGAAAAATTGCAGCAAACTCACCGCAACACGTTCTTTCAAGAAGGCGAGGGAGTCTGGGGCATCCAGACGGTGCCCGACTTCGGGATCGGGAACAGGGCGCTGCTTGTGGGATCGGGCAAGCGCAACATCCTTTGGGATTGCATCAGCCTCATCAACTCGGATACGGTCGCGCTCGTTAATGCGCTCGGCGGGATTTCAGCCATCGCGATCTCCCATCCCCACTACTACACGTCCATGCTCGAGTGGAGCCGGGCGTTTGGGGGCGTCCCGATCTACCTCCACGAAGATGATCGTCAATGGGTACAGCGCCCCGATCCCTGCATTACATTCTGGCGCGGTGAGACTCATGATTTAGAGCACGGGCTGACTCTGATTCGTGTCGGCGGGCATTTTCCCGGCTTTCAAGTGCTGCACTCGGCTGAAGCCGAACATGGGCAGGGAGCATTGTTCACTGGAGATCAGCCGCAGGTCTGTCCTGACAGGCGGTACGTCAGCTTCATGTACAGCTATCCGAATTTCATTCCTCTCGATGCAGCGAGCGTGCGCAGGATTGTGTCTGCGCTTGAGCCGTCTTCGTTTGTAACTTTGTACGGAGCTTGGCGCAATTTCGTCGTGCGGGGAAGTGCGAAAGAGGCGGTCCGGCGTTCTGCGGAACGATACCTCCAAGCCCTCGAACACAGCCGTTCACTGAGTGATGTCTAAAACCCTCGGGAAATTCCGGCATCGACAGGTTGAAGCGGACGGAATCTCGTTTCGTGTGGTAGAGGCTGGTTCATCTGATAAGCCAACGCTGCAGTTCCTCGATGGTTGGCCGCAAGGCTGGAGAACGTTCGAGCCCATGATGACCGCATTGAGCCAAGAGGCTCATGTTGTTGCTATCTACTTCCCCGGAATTCGCCGGTCGAAGACACCTCCGCGCTCCAACCATAAGAATGCTCTCGCATGCCACGTTCACGGCTTAGTTGAGAGGATGAAGCTGCCTTCCGCGACGTTGGTGGGACACGACGTTGAAGGGCAGATCGTCTTTGCGTATCTGAAAGCATATCCCGATGCGCTTCAAAAGCGGTCATCATGAATGTTGCGGTTCCGGGCGTCGATCCATGGTCTGAGGTCATGCGCAATCCCTACATCTGGCACTCCGCCATCCATGCGATTCGCAATCTGCCCGAACTGCTGGTGAGAGGAGAGGAAAGGGAGCGGCGTATTTCGCGTTTTTCTTCGATACCATATCCGCAGGACCGGACGGCGTGAGCGAAAGCGCCCGCGAGATGTATGTTGAGGCTTATTCGCGACCTGAGGCAGTTCACACCGGATTCGACTGGTATCGAGCATTCCCGCAGGACTATGTGAGGCCGCCTGTTAGAACCCACCGTAGCCAATGTTCCTATGCGTTGACTTTTCAGATAGCTGATCTCGGCATCGCTAACTAAAGGCGCTCATCATTCCCTGCGATCCTATTTCGGGCAGCCTGCGATGACTCGAACGCTTGCTCGGACAAGGGTGCTCTGGAGTCCATTGCTCAAAGTGCGGTGATACGATTGCTGCATGAAAGCCCTCGGTGCGATTGCTTCGGTGTCGTTGACCATTCTTAGTTTTCAGACTTCGTCGTTTACACAAGCGCCCGGACAACAGCAACAGCCTGAGTTCGTCAAGGAAGGCCAGCAGTTGATCCGTGAAGGAAAACCCGACGACGCCTTGGCGCTCTATCGCAAGACGCTCCAAACCTCGCCAGATTCGCTTTCCGCCAATATCGCGGCTGGTAGCGTGCTCGATCTCATGGCTAAGGGCGAGGAGGCAAGGAAGTACTTCTCGAAGGCAATTGTGGTTGCGGATACACCGGAGCACAAAGCGGGAGCGCAAAGGGCGATGGCGATGTCATACGCTTTCGAGGGAAGTTGCAAGAAGACAATCGAGTACGAGCAGCATGTCTTCGACTTTTACGGCAGCGTAATGAACTTCTTCCAGCAGGGAGAGATCGCGGACGAGGCGGCTCGTGTGTGTATCGATTCCGGTGATTTCGACGCGGCCCAGAAATGGTACAAAATCGGGCACGACGCCGGCATGAAAGAACCGGACATCAAGCCTGCCCGCCAAGACCTATGGAATTTCCGCTGGGAGCACGCCCAGGCTCGCATTGCCGCTCGGCGAGGCGATCAAGCTGATGCACAAAAGCATGTAGCGGCGGCTCAGGCAATCCTCGACAAGGGGACAATTGCCGAACAAGCGGATTTCTTGCCCTACCTCAAAGGCTACGTCGCCTTTTACGTCGGGGGCTACAAGGCAGCACTTGAGGAGCTAGGCAAAGCGAACCAGAACGACCCGTTCATCCAGTGCATGGTCGGTGAGACCTACGAGAAGCTGGGGGATAAGGACAAGGCGATGGAGTTCTACCGCAAGGCTTCCACAGCAAGTTCCCACAATCCTTCCGCCGCATACGCAGTTCCGTTTGCCAGAAAGAAGTTGTCGTAATCGGTTGTAACCTTCCTCATGCCGAGTTGGAACCAGCAGCGGACTCGCGCCATTGATCGTGTTCCGCTAAAGTATCACGGATGAAATTCTCCTTATGCGTCATCTTCGTCCTTTTCACTATGAGTGCGGCCGCCGAAAGTACAGCTAAGTTCGATGTCAACACGGCTGAACGCTTCGCCTATCTTGCGCTCGCGTGCGTCCACAAAGAGTATCCAAATCACATTAGCCACACCTTGAATAGCGATGCAGACGCGGCACCACCACGGAAATTGACGCCTGCCTTTTATGGTTGCTACGACTGGCATTCTTCCGTGCACGGGCATTGGCTTCTCGTTCGCTTGGTCAGGACGTTTCCGGACGCACCGTTTGTTTCGGCTGCTCGCCAAGCACTGCGGCAGAGTCTCACCGCAGAAAACATCGGGCAGGAGGCTGCATATCTGCGAGGAGAGGGACGAGCGAGTTTTGAGCGCCCGTATGGGCTGGCATGGCTGCTTCAACTGGTTGCGGAACTGCGCGAGTGGGATGATCCTGAAGCACGTGAGATGGCGGCTAATCTGCGTCCGCTTGAGAAGGTGGTGCTGGAACGGCTAAACAACTGGCTGCCGAAGCTCTCCCATCCCGTGCGGATCGGCGAACACGACCAGACCGCTTTCGCGCTCGGCCTGATGTTCGATTATGCGCACGGCAATAGCGATCAGAAATTTGCCGAATTAGTGGTGTCCAAAGCCAAACAGTTCTACCTCAATGACAAGGACTGCCCGCTTGCGTATGAGCCATCGGGCGAGGACTTCCTGTCACCGTGCCTGGGCGAAGCGGACTTGATGCGTCGTGTGCTGCTGAGTCAAGAGTTTGCCCGCTGGCTCCGAACATTCATGCCCCAAATCTCCGCGTCGGGCAACCTTAAATGGTTGCAGCCGGTGGTGTCGCCTGATCCAAGCGATCCGAAGCTGGCGCACCTGGATGGGCTCAATCTCAGCCGAACATGGATGTTGGAGGGTGTCGCTGCTGGTTTACCGAAGAACGACAAGCGGCTGCCGTCGATCACGGCGGCTGCCGAGGCACACAGGCGGGCTGGTCTGGCGGCTGTGACCGGCGAGCATTACGAAGGCGGGCATTGGCTGGGGAGCTTTGCGGTTTACCTCGTCACGAGGCGGGGCATTCCGCAAAAGTGAGCGGCGGCGGGGAAGACGAAATCGAGTGGGTAGAGCGCATCTTCGCAGCGCCGGACAATGGACCGCTGGGCCCGAGTGACCTCGCGGCTGCGAATCGAAGGCACGACGAAATCCTCGCGCAAAGCGGGTGGTTTCGTCTTTGGCAACGGTATGGCCTCTGCTGCCGAGGTGAAGCCGAAGGCAGGCTTCGGATTCAGAGTTAGTGCCGCTTGGCCGTCGAGTGCCAGTATCAGCAAGTCACTTCGCGTACCAATCCGAGTGTGCCGACCACTGCTTACAGGAGAGGCATTGCGTCGAAGTCCATTGATGGAGGCAAGCGGGGCATACCCCGCCAGTGTCGAAGGTGTTCCACTCATTGCCGCAACTGCAAGACCAGCGGTCATCGTTGCGGGGCGACCAGCCGCAGAGTGGGCACCGAATGCGAGGACCGGAAGGGTCGAGGCTTTTCTCTTGTTCGTGCTCGCGATCAATAACAACCGAGGGGTCATCCGAGAGGGCGTACATGCTCGATTATTATCACCCAGTTCGGGTCGACCTATGCGGCGGAAAATCCTGTCACTTCTGCGGAAGAAGTCTCGTCCATTCTGTCAGATAGTCTGTATTCGCCTGATCGAGAGTCATTGTTCACAAGGGTGCTCCTTTTCCTGGGTGGTGGTATGACAATCACAACCTACTCCAAGAGGGGCGCCCTTTCATAATGCGCTAGCGTCAGTCATGTTTCTTCACCCACGACTTCTTTAGAAACCGGGTGATCAAAGGATCTTAATGATCATTCCATTTCCGTGTTCTGCCGCATCTAAGTAGAATTTCCGCAGTTCGATAAAAAGCTCAGGAAGATGGGGGTGTTGCCGGATGCGGTCCCGGTTTTATAGTCATCCCGGTCTTTGTGCGGAACTCGCTTTCGACCGCCTGACGCACGTGCACAGCAATACCATTCGCTTGAATGTCGCCTTAGCGATCGCTTCCATACGGCAAATTCATCTCCCTCGCCGGGATCGCCAGTGACGTACTGATACACAAATCGCAGGTTTTCTTGAAACTCTTCAAGCTGTGAGGGCGTCGCCTGCACAAGAACGGATTCCATTCCCATAGTGTGTCGCTGTTACTGTTCGGCATTCTAAGAGTCGAACAGGGATCGTCCAGACACGTAGGTAATCGGAATTTCTACGTAGAGAGTTGGTGTCACTCAGGTTTTCGCAAATAGACCCCAAGCTCAGCGATACGCAGGTCAACTAGTGAAGAATCGCCGTCGTACTCGACCCCTTGAACGGGGTTTGAAAGTAAAACGGCCGATTGCGGGGCGAGCTGACTGCGGCGAACGGGATGCCGAATCTGCGGCGTCTGGGTGTGCACGAGAAAACGATTATGAAGAGAGGATGAGAACAAGATCGGTGTTTGACGGTTATACTATCGTGGATGAGAAAGACCTCGCGGAAGCTGCGGTACTCCTTGACGAGAAGGCACAACAGCGAAATCAACGGCACAGGAGTAGCCCAGCGACCCAAGAATCCAGCGTGAGGGGCGAGAGCGGCACAGTGAATTAATCTAACCAAATCAACAATTTGCCTTTAAAACGGGCCCGTAGCTCAGCGGTTAGAGCAGTGGACTCATAATCCATTGGTCCTAGGTTCAAATCCTAGAGGGCCCACCAATTTCCCGAACAACGTTCCGCCAACTTAGCCACGCGCGGAACCCTGATAAAATTAAGAAGCA
>DATNKA010000978.1:0-5109 GCA_035603655.1 Candidatus Acidiferrales bacterium
AACCACAAGTTTCGCTGAACGAACAGAATCCAGAGCAGGAAAGTCATGCGTTGTGCGATCGGCTGCCGGACCGCGGGCCAACCCCAGAGGAGGCATGTCGCGGAGCTGAACTTGCGGAGCACGTTCATCGGTTAGTGCGACCGCTCTCGCCTACGCTGAGGAGAACATTTCAACTGCGCGAACTGGATAGACCCACCATTCGCGAAACGGCAAATGTTCTCGGAGTGGCTGAAGGCACTGTAAAGGCCCTGCTCGCCCGAGCGCGTACGAGACTAAGACTCCTTGTGCGGAAACGGCTTGGTGGACCAATCTCGCGGCCTCCGATCGCCAGGTCTCTGGCGGCGATGCGGACTATGAAGGCGACACCGGACAGGAAACCGGCATAAAGAACCTGGAGACGCTCAATTCGCCCTGGGTGTGCAAGAAGACGCAGCCGTAGAGTTTTAGGAGGAGTGATGGCGGTACACAGATGGCATAGGCCGGTTCTCTCGTTAAAAAGCTGGCTATTCACGCCAGCGACGAAAGCCGATCGGTTTGGCCGCGCGGCTGAGGTACATGCCGACGCACTCATCATCGATCTCGAAGACGCCGTGGCCCTCTCGGACAAGCAGAGGGCTCGCACCGCTGCTCTTCAATATCTTGAGCAGCCCGCCGAAGGCAGGTTGCCGTGCGCGCTTCGAATCAATGCCCCTGTAACTCGGGCGGGAATCGAAGACTTGCACTCGCTTCTCGAATCTTCAGCAGCTCCGGACTACATCATTCTGCCGAAGTGCGATTCCCCGGGGTTCGTCAGCATGGTGCGATCACTGCTCGATCACGCTGCGAAAGAAGCAGAGGTCATCGCTCTCATCGAATCCGCAAAAGGAGTCGAGGCGCTACCCGACATTGTGAACAATGACGTCAGACCAGTTGCCCTGCTGTTCGGAGCCGCGGACATGCAAGCAGATCTTGGTGCGACGACGGACTGGGAACCGCTGTTATTTGTCCGATCTCGCATTGTGCAGATCGCCGCCTCTGCGGGGATCGCTGCTGTAGATTCCCCTTTTTTTGAGATCGATGACTTGGAAGGGTTGAAGAAGGAAACCAAAGCAGCAGAGGACTTAGGTTTTCATGGCAAGGCGGCAATTCATCCCAAGCAGATTCCCATCATTAATGAGGTTTTTGTCCCATCTGCAGAAGAGATCGCGAAGGCGCGTCAGATCTTGGCAGTGAGTCAGCAAGGGGTCGGATCTGTCGATCATCAGATGGTGGATGAAGCTATTGCGCGCAAAGCAAGGCTCACTCTCGAAAGGGCAGCGATCGCTGCTGCGAATTTAGTGACTCGATAGAAGGGCAGAGCGGAATGACGAACCACGGAGACTGTATGAAACAGATAGAAGCAGACGTTAGGGAAAAGACACCTTCGGCGTATCGGCAATTAGGCCCAACACGGTACCGGGAAACATCCGGTCTTTATTACGAGGATTTTGAAATCGGCGACACATTCGAGCATCGTCCGGGTCGAACCATTCTCGACGTGGATAACACCTGGTTCACGTTGCTAACCATGAACACTCAAGAACTCCATTTCGACGCTGCCTATGCAGCGAAAACGGAATGGAAGAAACCCCTCGTGGATTCGACGCTCACGCTCGCACTACTGACTGGCATGAGCGTGCGCACGGTTAGCGCTAAGGTTGTTGCCAACCTGGGCTGGGACAAAGTGAAAGCGACCCACCCCGTTTTCGCAGGAGACACGCTCTATGCAGAATCGACCATCCTGTTCAAACGCGAGTCGAAGAGCCGGCCCACGCAGGGAATCGTGACCGTCGCAACTCGGGGTGTGAATCAGGATGGAGCCGAAGTAATGAGCTTTGAGCGCACCATGCTGATCTACAAACGAGGCTACTCGCCGGAGTCTGCTGCGAATTACTAATTGGACCCGCATTTCATTGAACGGAGAAGTGATGGTTTACGAAAGCAAATATAAAGCGATGCTTACCGATAGCCAGAACGCGATCGAGCAGATCGGAAGCAACAGCGTCGTCGCTATCGGCCAGGCAGTGTGCCAGCCACCTGCGTTAATGGAAGCACTCGCCTCCCGTGCTGAAGCTGCGAATATCGACAATGTGAAGGTGTACTACATGCACGCAGAAGAAAACATGAAGCAGTCGCTTCTGCGCTACGAGCTGATGGGCCGGATCAAGCCGTATTGCATGTTCATACAAGATGCTGAGCGTGACCTAATCAGGAAAGGGCAACAGGATGGCGATCGCAAGGTCGTGTACTACGTTCCAAACTCGTTCAGTCAGTCTGTCCGCTTCTTCACAGACCACATTCATGTCGACACGTTTCTAGTTACCGTGTCGCCGATGGACCGGAACGGGTATTTCACTTTCGGAACAAATAACGACTACACCAGCACAGCGGCGCGGACGGCCAAGCGGTTGATCGTGGAGGTCAACCGGCATATGCCGCGCGTCTACGGTCGTTCTGCACTTCATGTCTCGGAGGTGGATGCCATCGTAGAAAACGATGCTCCACTACTGACGCTGACTCCTCGACCGATTCAGGACCATGAACGACAGCTCGGCAAGCGTATTGCCGAACTCGTTCCTGAACATGCTTGCCTGCAAATCGGTGTGGGCGGAGTACCCAGTGGAGTCTGTGAGGCGCTGATGAACCGCAAAGATCTGGGCATTCATACCGAAGTGCTTAACCCTGCCCTGGCACAGTTGATCCAGAACGGGGTAGTTACCAATCGATGGAAGAAAATCAACCCCGGAAAGTCCGTCTTCACCTTCGCGATGGGAGACGAAGCCTTCTATGACTTCATGAATGACAACATTGCTCTTGAAAGTCACCCGGTCAACTACGTGAATAATCCCGCCGTGATTGCCCAGAACGACAACGTGGTGTCGGTGAATTCAACGATCGAAATGGACCTCACTGGCGCATGCAATTCGGAATACGTGAATGGGCATCAGTTCACTTCTACCGGCGGACAACTCGACTTTGTCAGAGGTGCCTATGCCTCCAAGGGAGGAATGTCGTTCATCGCCTTCCAGTCTGCGATCAAGGACGGCAAGATTAGCAAAATTGTGCCTCGACTTTCTGGTCCTGTAACAACACCTCGCACAGATGTTCATTATGTGGTTACCGAAAACGGCGTCGCAAATCTGAAGGGGCTCTCCTCTACGGAGAGAGCACAAGCTTTGATCGCTCTGGCGCACTCCGCGTTCCAGGACGGGCTCACGAGAGCGGCCAAGGAGATGCACCTTCTGTGAGTCTGAACAATTTGAACAATGGAGAGACGTATATGAAGGACCGATCGATGCATCCGAACCCAAGCGCCATCGACTCCGCTTTCTATAGCGGCACGAGTGCCATGCGAGAAGTGTGGTCGCGAATACGTTCAAAACAGACGATGATCTTGGCGGCAGCTGTTGTTCTTTTTGCAGTAAGCGCGTGGACTCAAGAAAACAACGCAGTCCAATCTCAGTCTGTCGCCACCAGTTCTGGCTCTAGCGAGGCGAACGACACGAACGCGGCGAACAATCCGGCTCATCCTCTGCTTACAGTCGATCTGTGGAACTACTTCGCGCCTTCGCCGGAAGGATTTTCCGGCAGAATCGGTAATCAGGGGTTAGTTCGACTGGCTGTGCCGATAGACGCCTTCGGCTTTCATCAGTTCCTACGCACAATCCTGCCGATCAACACAACTGCCAGTGTCCAGGGCGGGCCGAATACTGGAGTCGGGGATCTGACGATCTACGACTGGGTGCTTTTTGAAGTGCATGGGACCACAGTCGGAGTTGGGCCGCTTATCGCGGCGCCAACAGCCAGAGGAGAGGCCTACGGTTCTGGAAAATGGCAGGCTGGTGCCGCCGGACTCGTAGTTGCACCTCGCAACTGGGGAATAATGGCTCTTGTCGCTACCTATCAACACTCCTTCTCTGGAAACAGCTCAAGCCCGGTGGGCCAGTTAACGTCGGCGCAGCCATTCCTCATCCGCAACCTGCATCGGGGCTTCTACCTTCGATCTTCGGGAGTCTGGACGTTTGATACCTTTCACCATGTGAAGGACATCCCGCTCGGGTTCGGTGTCGGAAAGGTATGGAAGGGTTCAAATGGCGACATAGCAAACTTCTACATCGAGCCGCAATACTCCGTGTTCCAAAGCGGCGTTGGATCGCCTAAGTGGCAGGTCTTCGCCGGCACCACGTTTAAGTTCCCGACGGGAAAGCGGTCGAAGGAGCAGTAGAGCAATTGGCAAGAGAAACGATCCAACTAACTGTCTCGGAAACTCCGGAGCGATGCTCGATCGTGTTCTGGCCATGAGAGGAAACTGAAATGTCCTTGTTCGATACTATTTTGGGCGCACTTCTTCCGATGGTCGTCACCTTCTTGCTCGGTTTCGTGGCGGCATGGCGACACGATTTTGGGTCAAAGGATGCCCCAACCCTGAATCGTATGGTACTGCTTTACGCCGTACCGTTGGCGCTTTTTGCTGGAACTGTTACGACGTCACGTGCGGCACTCGGTCAGGACATCCCGCTGGTCATCGCATTGTGCGTCGCCATTATGGGTCTCTACGGTGTGGTGTTTCTGTTCTCCCGTCTCGTTTTCCGCATGCAAGTGAGCACCAGCGCGCTGGCCGCGCTTACGGCCTCCGCTCCAGCAGTCCCTTTCGTAGGTCCGGCCGTCCTTGGCGATCTATTCGGCGGGCTGAGCGCCATTCCAGTCGCCATAGCCAGTCTCGTCATCAACCTTACAGTCGTGCCCATTACGATTCTGCTTCTCGCATTGGGTTCGACGGCGAAAGACCCCCACGAAAACACTCCGGTGGCGCAGGCGGAACAGCATTCAGCATCGTCCCACACGTCGTACGCCTCGGTTTTCGCTGCCAAGCTCGTGGAAACGGCCAAAGAACCGATGGTTTGGGCACCCATTCTCGCTTTCATTATCGTGCTGTGCGGCTTTCACATTCCTCAACTCATCGTCCACGCGTTTTCGCTGTTAGGACAAGCATCCGGGGGCGTCGCCCTGTTTGCCTGCGGGATTGTGCTTGCATCCGGCAAAATCAAAGTCAACCGGTACATCTTGTTATTCGTATTCCTGAAAAACATC
>DATNKA010000979.1:0-4662 GCA_035603655.1 Candidatus Acidiferrales bacterium
CATGGTGAAGAAGATGGCGTCGAATTCGAAGTAGCTTCGAGCTGTTAGCCTTCAGCCAGTTCGGGCGTTCAGGCTGCCTCTGCCCGAGCGGTATTCCCCCGCTTCTTTTGTTCCCGCCTTAGATGTGCCCTAAGACCGGCCAAGCCAATAAGGTCCGGGGGTTCAAGTTTGAGCCAAGAGCTAAAAGCCTAAGAGCCAATAGCTTACTTTCGTACCATGTCCTCTGGTGACCGCCGGGCACCTCGCGGTCAACGTTGATTCTCAATACACTGTTGACTGGAGACTCTCCGTGACCACCGATGAAGAATTAAACGTACTCGAAACCCAGCTGCGTCGGCTGAAGATCGAATACGAAGTGTTTTTCAGTAATCCGACCAAGCGCCCGCCCACCGACGTCGAGTGGAAGGTACTCTCGCTGCTGCGGAAATTTTCCGACGGCGGACGCATGAGCTTCTCTCAGCGCTACCGCTACAACGAAATGGCGCAACGCTACGCCGTGTACAGCGATCTGTGGCGCAAGAAATCCCGCATCCGCGAGGAAGGCTATCGCCGCCCGCAGGACGCGCTTCTTTCCGTGCAAGGAGTGCGGCCCGAGGAGGAGCATAAGCCCCAGCACAATCCGGTTTACGGGCTGAGTCATGCGGCGGCGGCATCTGCGGCGGCCACTTCGCAACCTTTTACGTTGCATCATGTAGACCAGACCGAGCGCGAGCAAGTGGAGCGCCTCTACAACACGCTGGTCGCGGCCAAGAAAAAGGCGGGAGAGAGCGTGTCCGGAAATCTGGATTCCTTCTCCAACTTCGTTCAGAAAAAGACCGAGCAGATTCGCAAGCAGTATGGATGCGAGGGGGTCGAGTTCTCGGTGGAACTCACCGAGGGGCACGTCAAGCTGAAGGCTAAGGCGAAGACGCAATAGGACGATTATGAAGTCCTGCTAGGAGTGTGGTCACGAATAGCCATGGCGCTCGAGGGTGCCATTGAGCATCTCGGGAAAACTAAAGCGTAAGAATTGTCCATGCCTCGTCGATCTCTTTCCTCGAACTGACAGGCAAAAAAAACCTGAAATGCTTGCCGGATTCGAGCGCTCACGGCTTCGCTCAAGCCCTCGCCATTCTTCATTTCAAGAAGAACGGAAATCATGCGACAATTACCGGCCCGGCTGCGTACCCTCCTGGGCTCGCCCACCGGGAATTGCCGCGAGCTTTGCGAAATCATGCGTCAATCTGCTGAAGTGCATCGCGTCGATTTTTCGTTTGTGCGGAATGTCGCGTTATTTCTTCTGCTCATAACGCCGGCATGGCTGCACGCCAGCACCGTTTCCGGAACGGTTCAGGATCCATCTGGCGCCGTTGTCCGCGGAGCGCGAATCGAGATTACCGGTAGCGTCCTGGCGCAGCCGATCGTGCTCTCATCCGATGCGCTCGGAAAATTTGTCTCTCCGGACCTTCCAGCAGGAACATATACGTTACGAGTAGCGCAGGACGGTTTCGAACCGCTGGTGAGGGTCCTTGACTTGCACCAATCCGTCGAGCTGCAACTGGCGCTGACGGTTGCGAAACAAAAAGTTGTTGCCTCCGTTGCCGGTAGCAGTTTGGCATTTTCAAATTCCGACCCGGTTTATCGGCAACTTCGTGCAGTCGGGCTGGGAAAAACGTTTCGCTTCGACAATTTTGCCCTTGCCTTAGACACCGGTACCTTTCAGTTTCGCAAAGGAACATTGACGATTCTAAATCCCGTGAATGGGACTGTGACCGGCGCAATTTTCATTGGAACAGGGCACTTCAGCCTAAAACCAGTGACCTATCTCGACGAGCGCGAACTCATAAGGCGCACCGGAGCGGCCGAGGTCAATGAAGACTTTAACGAAGCCGTTTTCCGATTCTCCGGAGAAGTTCGCTTGAAGTTTATGCCAGGATTCGGGGATCAAACCGAACCGCCGCCGGCTGCGGCTTTGGTTCTGACCCGCTGGCGAGAAAGGATGCGCCATCGACGGGAACAAGCTTTGAGTTTCACGCAATCCCTGCTTGAGGGCGAGAACATGGACAACGTAGACGCCGATGTTCTGGCGGCTGTCTACAATCCAGCTCATCCGGAATTCTTGAACGCCTATCTCCACGGGGAAAAGCACAGGGATCTTCGGTTTTTCTTGAGGACCCATGTGGGAGCGGTGCCTCAGATCAATTCCCCGGAGGAAGTCGCATTGATCAATTACGACCCGGGAGGAATGGAGGAGGGAATCTGGTACCTGTCGCATCTTAAATCTGAGTACTTAAAACACTCCGCCAGTTCCGCTGAAGACCGCCGTCTGTTCGCCACTCACCGCTACAAAATAGAGACGGTCATTGCAAAGAACGGCCATTTGTTCTGCAGCGCGACCGTCAGCTTCGAATCTCTTGTCGCAGGCGAGAGAGTGCTTAAGTTTGGCTTGTTGCCGAATCTCCGGGTCACGCGCGTCACCGACGATCAGGGCCGGGATATTTATTTCATTCAGGAAAGCTACAAAGAAGATGGTTCGTTTTATGCGATCCTCCCTCAGGCTCCTCCGGTCGGCCAGGAAGTGTCAATCAATGTCGAGTATGCGGGCGATAAAGTGTTGGAAGAAGCGGGGGAAGGAAGTTATTACGTCGGCGCACGTACATCCTGGTATCCCAACCTGAATGGGTTCGGCGAAAAGGCCTCTTATGACCTGATTTTCAAAGTCCCGCGAAAAAACAAAGTTGTCAGCATTGGGAAGCTGCAATCAGAATCGATCGAGCAAGACCTTTCTGTAACACATTGGACAACGCCGGTTCCGGTGGCGGTGGCTGGATTCAATTATGGCGAGTACGAAAAGCTAGAACTGCCGGACGAAATAACCGGCTACAAGATTTCTGGCTACTACTTGAAGACCTTACCCGAGAATTTGCGAGGGAGTCGAGCGTTGCAATCGATGGCTCCGCGCAGCATGACAAAATATGCTCTCGAGCAAACCCGCGCGCAAATGCAGCTTTGCAGTCTTTACTTCGGCAAGAGTCCTTACGAGGAGATCCACATCTCAGAGCAACCGAATTTTAATTTCGGCCAATCCTGGCCGAGCCTTGTTTATCTTCCCCTCTCCGCATACACCGATTCGACGCAGCGATGGATGCTGTTCGGACAGATCAATGCCAAATTCACCGGCTTTGTACAGGAAGTAACGCCTCACGAGGTAGCCCACCAGTGGTGGGGACATGCGGTGGGATGGGCATCCTATCACGATCAGTGGCTTTCGGAAGGTTTTGCCGAGTTTTCGGCTGGGCTTTTTCTACAGAAGGCCGTGGCGGGTGACTGGCGGAAAGACTACGTCGAATTTTGGAGCCGTTTACATGACCGTATTCTGGAAAAGAATAACTATGGCATTGCCCCCAATGACGCCGGGCCGCTTTGGATGGGAGAGCGTCTGATTTCTCCGCGCACTGAAAACGCCTACCAAAACGTCACCTATCCCAAGGGCGCCTTCGTGCTGCAAATGCTGCGTTCGATGATGCGCAGCAATAACGCGAAAGATACGGACATGGCCTTCATCGACATGATGCACGACTTCGTAGATAGCCATCGTGAACGCCCTGCAACCACTGAGTCCTTTAAGGCCATTGCGGAGAAACACATGACGAAGATCATGGATCTTCAGGGAAATGGCCGGCTGGACTGGTTCTTTGACGAGTGGGTGTATGGCACTCAAATACCTCGCTACCATTTGGAGTACCAGCTTTCTCCCGCCGATGGCGGCGGAGTGAAACTCCACGTCACCCTTACGCAGAGTGAGGTAGACGAGCATTTTGCCATGTTGGTTCCAGTATCTGCGGACTTTGGCAAGGGGATGGTTCGTATTGGCCAAGTAGGAATTTCGGGCAATTCCACCCGCAATGTCGATGTGCTGCTCCCGGCCTCGCCGAAGAAGGTCGTCCTGAACGCCGCTAAGGAAATCCTGGAGCGATGAGTGCCTGCAGAATCGTCGTGCAGCCCTATTTCTTCCGATATGCGCGTCGGCTTACAACCAGGTAGCGAGATTGCTGATAAACTTGCTGTTCTGCCTTAATTACTTTCTCTTTAAATTCCGGATTGATTAATGTCTTCCAGCCCTTCCAGAATTCAGCGTGCCATTCTCAGCGTCACCGACAAGACCGGCCTCGTCGATTTCGCCCGTCGACTCGCCGACCTCGGCATCGAGCTCATCTCTACCGGAGGCACGGCCAAACTTCTGCGTGATTCCCGGATCTCCGTCAAAGACATCTCCGAGCTCACCGGCTTTCCCGAAATGCTCGGTGGCCGCGTTAAGACGCTGCATCCCAAGGTGCATGGCGGCGTCCTGTACCGCCGTGAAGATCCTGCGCACGTCGCAGCGGTTGCCGAGCACGGCATCCAGCCGATCGACATGGTCGTCGTAAATCTTTACGCCTTCGAGAAAACCGCCGCCAAGCCGGGAGTGGCTTTTGAAGAGCTGATGGAGAACATCGATATCGGCGGACCGTCCATGATCCGCTCCGCCGCCAAGAATTTTCACGATGTCGCCGTCATCACGTCACCTTCCGATTACACGGCCATTGCCGAAGAACTTAGCCGCAGCGCGGGCACGCTCTCGCTCGAAACCAAATGGCAGCTTGCCCAGAAAGCTTTCGCCACCACGGCTGCCTACGATTCCGC
>DATNKA010000980.1:0-3054 GCA_035603655.1 Candidatus Acidiferrales bacterium
CTCCCCAATCGGGCACAGCCGCACATCGCGATAAAACTTCTCCGCCGGATAATCTTTAATGAACCCATAGCCCCCGTGAATCTGCACACCCTCATCGCAGATCCGGCAAGCAGCCTCGCTCGCGTACAGTTTCGCCATCGCCGACTCCAGCGTCACCTTCTGGCCCGCATCCTTCATTTGAGCCGCGCGCATCGTCAGCAACTGCGCCGCATCCCACTCGGTCGCCATATCCGCCAGCTTGAACTGAATCGCCTGAAATTCGCTGATCGCCTTGCCAAACTGCCTCCTCTCCTGCGCATACTTCATCGCCGCATCAAGCGCGCCACGCGCCATTCCGAGGCTCAAGGCCGCAATCGAGATTCTTCCACCGTCGAGCACACGCATCGCATCCTTAAATCCGTCGCCTTCCTTGCCGATCAAGTTCTCTGCCGGAATCTCGCAGTCCTCGAAGATCAACTCCGACGTATCACTCGCCCGCAGTCCCAACTTGTTCTCCTTCCGGCCCGGACGAAATCCCTTTGTCCCTTTCTCCACGACAAACGCCGAGATTCCCCCGCTCGCACCCTTCTCTTTATTCGTCACCGCCAGCACAACTGCGCAGTTGGCATAGCTGCCATTGGTGATGAAGGTCTTCGATCCATTCAGCACCCACTTATCGCCCCTCTTCACCGCCATAGTCCGCGCGCCGCCCGCATCCGAGCCTGAACCCGGTTCCGTCAACCCCCACGCACCTAACCATTCTCCGCTCGCCAACTTCGGAATCCACCGTTTCCTCTGTTCATCATTGCCGGCAAGCATAATGTGATTCGTGCAAAGCGAGTTATGCGCCGCCACGATGATCCCAACACTGCCATCGACGCGCGACAACTCCTCCACCGCCAGCACATATTCCACGTAGCCCATCCCCGCGCCGCCCAAAGACTCAGGAAAGATCACGCCGAGCAGACCCATCTCCCCGAGCTTCTTGACCACCGCATGCGGAAACTCGCTCTTCTCATCCCACTCGGAGACATGCGGTGCAATCTCGCCTTCGGCGAACGCCCTCACCGCGCTCTGCAACTGCTTCTGCTCTTCGGTCAATCCAAACATTTTCTGACCCTCCGGTCACATAATCGATACTTATACATCTATCACATCCGCCCATACTCTGGCAGAGTCACAATCCGTCCGGCGAGCAAAACGGGGCCCTGCACAGCCTGCATCACCGCGAAGTGGCCGCCCTCCGCGCAGCAGGCCCCGTCCGGTAACACACGCAGTTAAATCTTATCCAGTGCCTGCCCCAGATCAGCCACGATATCCTCAACGTCTTCAATCCCTACCGAGACCCGCATTAATCCATCAGTTATCCCCAGCCGCGCGCGTCCCTCGGCACCGACAGCCGCATGGGTCATCGTCGCGGGATGACAGATCAACGTCTCCACACCACCTAGCGACTCGGCCAGATATCCCAGCCGCAGCGCACTGGCAAAACGATTCGCATTTTCGAGCGACCCCAACTCCATCGAGATCATCGACCCAAACCCATGCTGCTGCCGCTTCGCCAACTCATGGTGCGGATGTTCGGCGAGTCCCGGATAAAAAACCTGCTGCACCTTCGGATGCCCTCGCAAAAAATCAGCTACTACTCGGCCGTTGGCATCATGCTGCTTCATTCGCACGGCCAGCGTCTTCACACCCCGCAACAGCAGATAGCTCTCAAACGGCGACAGAATTCCACCTGTACACTTCTGCACAAATCGAAATCGCTCCGCCTGCTCAGGCTTCGTGCACACCAGTACGCCACCCAACCCATCGGAGTGTCCATTGAGAAACTTCGTGGTCGAGTGCATCACAATATCCGCGCCCAGCGCAATCGGTTGCTGCAGATACGGCGACAAAAATGTATTGTCCACACTCAAATCCACGCCCTTCGCATGGCAGATCCTCGCCACCGCGGCGATGTCCGTGATCGACATCATCGGATTTGTCGGCGTTTCAATATGCACCAGCTTGGTGGCGGGCGTGATCGCTGCCACCACGTTCTCCGCCACGCTCGTATCGACATACGTAAACTTCAATCCATAGTTCGTCAGCACCTTATCGAACAGCCGCCCAGTACCGCCATACATATTGTCCGTACACACCACATGGTCGCCTGACTTCATCATGGTGCACATGGCCGTAATCGCCGCCATACCGCTTGCAAACGCATGTGCGCTCGTCCCGCCTTCGAGCGAACGCAGGTTCTCCTCCAGCGCATCCCGCGTAGGATTTGTCAGCCGTGCATATTCATGCCCCTTGTTCTTCCCAATCGCTTCCTGCTGGTACGTCGAGGTCAGATAGATCGGCACGTTCACCGCTCCAGTTAACTCGTCGGGAGCCTGCCCATCATGAATCGCCCGCGTTGCAAATCCCAACTTCTTCTTCGCTTCCATTACTTCCTCTTTCGTCTTATTTCTTCGTCTTTTTCATCGCAACAGGCGGCCGACGGGGCCTCTGCTTCGCCGAAACCGATTTGATCACCAGCTTGTACTCCGTCTTCTTGTCGAACGGGACCTTGGCCAAGTTCATCGCTGTTGCCATCATAGCTTTCACATCGGCCCGATCCAGCGTCTTCTCATCTTCCAGGCGAATATGCCGTACCACCGAACCTTCTCCCTGCAGCAGTCCATACGGATCGGGAAGCTTCGCCCCCTGCAAGAAGAAAAAATTGATGTGCATCGGGTAAATAGCAATAGAAAAAATCCCCTCCGACGCCCGCTCGGACGGTGCAAACCCAATCGCCAGCGCATTGTAGTTGTCGTACACCAGCTCCTTGGCATGCGGCAACCGTTTGCGAAGTTTCGCCAAAACCTTTCGCGCAAGCTCTGAAACCTCCGGCGAAAATGCATTCAGAAAACCATCAAGCTGCTTCTCCGCGGTCTCGGTCTTCATCGCAATCTCCTGATGTTTCTTTAATCAAATAGACCCTTGCTCAGATACCGCTCGGCCGAATCCGGAATCACTGTCACTACTCTCTTCCCCGCACCCAATTCCCGCGCCACATCCACAGCCGCGCATAACATCGCACCCGCG
>DATNKA010000981.1:0-7114 GCA_035603655.1 Candidatus Acidiferrales bacterium
CGAGCAATTTTCTTTGGAGCGGCTATTCATTCCGCGCAACAGACAGGAAACTGCGGAGAAAAACAACGAAGAAAAATTGACTGACGAGCAGGAGAAAGCCAAGGAAGCAGCGGAAAAAACGAAGCAGGAAGCAGGCGAACAGGAGCTGACTAAGCTCGCCGATAGCCTGCGGGCGCGGGCGGCGGCGGGTGAAGACTTTACCAAGCTTCAGAAAGAGGCGTTCGAGGCCGCGGGAATGAAAATGGACTCACCCACAGTTACCATGCCCCCGGTGCGGCGTACTGGCTTGCCTCAAGCACATGCTGCAGTGTTTGATCTGAAACAGGGTGAGGTTTCCCAGGTCATGACCGACAATGGCGGACACTATATTTACAAAGTGATTAGCAAAGAAACGCTGCCCCTGGATAAAGCTACGGATGAAATTCGTAACACTCTAAAAACCCAGCGCATGAAAGACATGATGGACAAGTACAACAACTCGTACCATGCGGAAACCAACGAGGCATATTTTGGACCGCCGGGACCGACCGGTCCGGGAGGGCGTCCCGGCCTGGGCCAGGGAGCGTCACCGCGTATGCGTCCGCAGACGCCTCCTCCTCCAACTCCTCAGGCTCAGCCCCAAAGCGCACCCCCAGCTGCGAATCCACCTTCGCAACCGCCGGCACAACAGGCTCCTCCTTCCAAGCCGAACTAATGGCGAGCGCGAAACCTGTCGTCGTGGTTACTGGCATTGCGGGAAACCTGGGATCCAGGTTGCTCCCCCTGCTGGGAGACTTTTCGGTGATTGGGGTGGACGTCAGTTCACCCCAAACCGACTTGCCGCTCCAATTCGAGCGTCTGGACTTGGGCGATGAATCCTGCACTCGGGTTCTCTACGAACTGCTGCGCGACAGTCGGCCGGTTTCCGTAGTGCACCTCGCGTTCGTCATCGATCCGGTACGCACAGGCGTGCTCGACACCGAACGTATGTGGCAGATCAATGTGGCCGGGACAGCTCGCGTAATGGAAGCCATCACCGAGGCGAACCGCACTACCGATTCTGGAATCAAACAATTCGTTTTTCCCAGCAGCGTTTCAGTCTATGGGCCAAGCCTTCCCTCGCCAGCTACGGAAGAATCGCCCCGAGCGGCGCACACGTTACCTTATGCCATTCACAAAAAGCAGTCTGACGAGGTGGTACAGCACCGTTCTACGGCGCTCCGGGGATGCAGCGTATACATTCTGCGTCCGCATATCTTCGCCGGGGCCAGCGTGGAAAACTATCTTCTAGGAGCGTTTCGCGGTACGCCCAACGGAAAAGGCTCGCGAGCGGAAAAAATGCGTCGCGAGGGCAAGCGGCTGCCTTGCATGCTGCCACGCGGGCAACAGTATCTGGATAACAAGATCCAGTTCGTGCACGTAGACGATATGGCGCGTCTGCTGGTACATATTCTGCACCGGGATCCGGAGGCGCAACGGTTGACTATTCTGAATGTCGCAGGACGCGGCGAGGCCGTTACTTTCGCCCGGTGCATTGAGATGGCGCAGGCGAAACTGATTCGCGTTCCGGGAAAATGGATGATGCGGCTGGTGTTGCAATTGTTGTGGAGACAGCAGATCTCAGCCATCCCTCCGGAGGCGCTGCCTTACATGACCGGCGAATACATCATGAATACGGATCGACTACGAGCCTTCCTGGGAGGCGAGTACGAAAAAGTAATTCGTTACACGATTGCCGATGCGTTTGCCCAGAGCGTCCAAAGCCCAGCAGTATCGGCGCAAAGTGCGGTCGCCAAGTAAGGCATTGCACTCTCACTTCCTTCCGCGATATAGACCTGCGATGCCGAAAGTATAGGGCGTCCAACTGGCTTCACGGAATCCCGCGCGACGCATGCGGTCCAGCATCTCATGGGGCTCGGGAAAACGTTCGACCGAGTTAGGCAGATACTGGTAAGGGCCACTCACACCCGAAAGCATGGTACCGACACGCGGCAGCACCTGCTTGAAGTAGATGCGATACAGATTACCCATCAAACCTTTGGGTTCGCTAAAGTCGAGAATACCGCACTCGCCTCCGGGTTTTAGAACGCGCCCAATCTCGCACAGGCCAGCGTCGTAATCGGTGAGATTGCGAAAGCCAAAGGCCGAGGTCACCAGAGTGAAATGCTCGGCGGGAAAAGGAAGGCAGAGGGCGTCGGCTTCGATCCAGCCGGGGGTCGCGGACTTGCCGTTCGTTGCCATCTTGTCGAGAGACTTTGAACAAGCACGCTGCAGCATGGCGTGAGCGAAGTCCGCCCCGACGATCTGCGGATGCCAGTCACCTGCCTGCTTGCGAAGAGCGAACGTCATATCACCGGTACCACAGCAAAGATCAAGAATCCGGGAATCAGGCTGAGAGAGAATATGAGCGAAGCTGCGAGCAGTACGCCGCCACCACAACCGGTCCACATTCAATGAAAGCACGTGATTCAGCAGGTCGTAGCGGGGAGCAATCGAGGTGAACATCTGGCGCACCGCGCGCGCAGCGGAGGCAGCGTCGGTCGCGCCTTTCGGAGCGGCGCCGACCACCGGCCTTGGGCTTTCAGCCACCCGGTTCATTTCTTCCCTACCCAGCCGCTGTGGGATAGACGGCGCAGTTCTTCGACTGCGTTGATGACAACTCTATCCGGCACATCGGCAGCAATTTCAACCTTGCCGATTTCCCGCGGCAGGACAAAATGTACGGCCCCGTTTTGGGTTTTCTTGTCGGACTGCAGGCGCGCGAGAATTTTACGAGCGCTGACCTTCAATTCCGGCAACCGACCCAGGCTGAGCACGGCGTCAGCGATGCGGCCGGCGGTCACGCTATCCGTGCGGCCGACGGTCAGTCCGATGTTCGCGGCGGCAATCAGTCCCCAGGCGACGGCCTCGCCGTGAAGCAGGCTACGGTAGCCGGTTTCCGCCTCCAGCGCGTGGCCGATCGTGTGCCCCAGATTGAGTACACGCCGCAGGCCTCCCTCTTGTTCGTCAGCGGAAACGATTTCGGCCTTCAACCTCACGCTCTGCGCAATGAGACCTTCCAGTTCGACCGGATCACGTTTCAGAATCTGGGCACGTTTCTGTTCGAAGCGCAAGAAAAGATCGAGATCACCAATGATGCCGCACTTGAGCGCTTCATAGAGTCCTGCGCGATAGCCTCGGTCAGAAAGCGTGTGCACAACTTCCGGATCTATCAGAACCACGCGTGGATGATGATACGTGCCCAGCAGATTCTTCCCAGCGCCAAGGTTCACACCGGTTTTACCGCCGACGGATGCATCCACTTGGGCAAGCACTGTGGTTGGAATCTGCACCAGGTCTATCCCGCGCATGTAAAGCGAGGCTAATAGGCCGGTGACGTCGCCGACAACGCCTCCGCCGAACGCGATCAAAACCGCTTTGCGGTCGGCGCCCAGGCGAACCAATCTTTCGGCCATCGTTTCGATGTTCGCCAGCTTCTTGGAAGGTTCGCCGTCCGGCATCTGCAAAACCTTAGGTTTGAAACCAGCCGCGGTGAGCGAACTCAAAAGTTTGGATCCCCAACGGCGGCGCACGGGGGGAACCGTGACCACAAAAAGTTTGCTGGCTTGCGGCAGCAGCTCGGCAAGCAAAGCGCCCGCCCGCGCCAGCAAACCGTTCTCAATGCGCGCCTGGTAGGGACGCGGCGGGACGTGGATGGTGACTTGCGCCATGGAATTCCATAATAGCTTATGGGACTGCGTTGGTTTGGTCGAGTGAGACTTGGTCGAACAAGAGCTGGAAGTGGTACCATTTGCCGTCTATGAAAGGGCTTCCGGCCGAGACGGATTTCGTGGTAATTGGCGCCGGTGTTGCCGGCTTGCGTGCCGCCATTGAACTGGCGAGCGCGGGACGCGTCCTGGTGCTGGCGAAAAAAGAAGTCACGGATTCCAACACGCAGTATGCGCAAGGCGGCATTGCGGCCGCGCTCAGCGACGAAGATGAAGTCAGTTTGCACCTGCAGGATACCTTGGTTGCGGGCGATGGCCTCTGCTTGCCGGGAGCGGTAAAAGCCCTGGTCGAAGAAGGGCCAGAGCGCATTGAGGAGTTAATTGCCTGGGGAACGAAGTTTGATCGGAGCGGAACGAAACTCGTCTTTGGCCGCGAAGGCGCTCATAGCCGCAACCGGATTCTGCACGCGCAGGGCGATTCGACGGGACGCGAGATCCTCCGCGCACTCTATGCCAAGGTGCAGACGCTCAAGAATATTGCGGTGCGGGAGTTCGAATTTTCCGCCGGGCTCGAGACCGACACAGGAGCAGTGACAGGCGTTTCTCTGCTCAGTGAAAAAGATCAGCTTCAGGAGGTGATGTGCTCCGCGGTTTTGCTGGCGACGGGGGGCCTGGGGCAACTCTATCGCAACACCACCAATCCCGAAGTGGCGACGGGAGACGGAGTCGCAATGGCGTTCCGCGCCGGCGCGGAGGTCAGCGACATGGAGTTCATCCAGTTTCATCCCACAGCGCTCTACTTGAAAAAAGCTCCTCGCTTTTTGCTCTCGGAGGCCCTGCGCGGCGAAGGGGCCTATCTCCGCAACATCGAGATGGATCGCTTCATGGCGAAATACCACCCTCTGGCCGAGCTCGCTCCGCGCGACGTCGTGGCGCGCGCCATTATGCACGAAATGGAAGTGAGCCATGCCAAGGATGCTTTCGTATACCTCGATCTCACCCATCTGAAAGCCAGCCACGTGCAGAAACGCTTCCCGCGAATTTACGCGACCTGTCTGCAATACAACATAGACATCACCGAAGATCTGATTCCGATCCGGCCCGCGGCTCACTATTCGATGGGCGGTGTACGCACCGACCTGAATGGCAAGTCAAACCTCGCCGGTCTTTATGCCGCAGGCGAAGCGGCGGCAACCGGCGTGCACGGTGCGAACCGATTGGCCAGCAATTCCCTGCTCGAGGGCCTGGTCTATGGGGCGCGTGCGGGAAAGGCGATGCAGGGGGAATTGAAACAGCCGCGGAAGTCGGCGAACTCGCCGCAGAAGGCGGCATCTCAGAACGGGCCGGTGGATGCTGGAGTGGATGAGTTGATCGGACAGATTCAGGACACGATGTGGAAGGATGCGGGTATCGTGCGTACTCGGGTTGGGATGCAAGAGGCGCTAAAAAACCTGGAAGCATTGTCCCTGAGGGTGAAGCATCCACGCACAAGGCGGGCGTGGGAGGCGGCAAACCTTCATCTTGCCGGATCGCTGGTGGTTCGCGCGGCGCTGGGCCGCGAGGAAAGTCGTGGGGCACACTACCGCACGGACTATCCCATGCACGATGACAAGAAGTTTCTGAGGCACTCCGTGATGAAAGACGAGAGTTTGAAGTTCGTGTAAAGCAGCCCCGCCAGCTGCGCCTGTCATTTTTAATCTCGAAGAGGGCGCGCAGACTGGTTCCTTCTTTCTTATCAGGCGGAATGGTGACTGGAACCTCCGAACGAACTGGCGGTGTCTAACCCTGCTGAGTCGAATCTGCCTCGCCAGCGAATGAAACGACTCCGCGGTCAGTTCTTGCTTCCAGTCCTTCTTTGCATCATCGGACAAGCTTCGGTTTCAGCCGCGATCAGAAGATGAAGCCACGCTATATCATGGGGCGTGGACCTTCCACTAAATCCGCCGATCCTGCCGATGCTCGCGAAACGAGTAGACGAATTGCACGCCGAGGGCGATTGGATTTTCCAGCCCAAAGTGGGATGGTTTTCGCGCGCTGGTGTTTCGCGATGGAGATGAGATTTTCCTCCAAAGCCGCGACGAAAAATCACTGAGTCGTTACTTTCCTGAGTTGCTGGAACCACTGCGCACTGTGCTGCCGCACATCGGGTGCTCGATGTAGAGATGGTCATCGTCAAAAACGATGGGCTTGATTTTGCTGCGCCGCAATTACGTCTGCATCCCGCGTAAGGCTTTTAGCAGGGCAGATTCCCGCATCATTTGTATTCTTCGATCTGCTTGGCCTTGGAGGTCGCGATCTCGGCGGCGAGGCGTTGCAAAAGCGGCGGCGCGAACTGGGGGAGGTTGCTTGGCTTAGCTTCACCGCCGATTCATCTCACACCTGCAACCGGCGATCGGAGTATTGCCGCCGATTGGTTTCGCCGCTTCGAAACTGCCGGTGTGGACTACGACAAACTAGAGGGCGTATTCTGCGTTCTGTTTAAACCGCTGGCAAGCAAAACAGCGAACATGAGGATGAACGAGGCCTTAATCATTTGTCTCATGGGTGCGCCATTTGCGATGTGACTCGTGCCGAGGATGATGCGAGAAGCGCCTTGATTTTTCTTATGTCGCTTTCCGCGGGACCAAAACGCAACAAAATCCCCTGTTCGCCCTTCTTCAGGAAGGTCTCCACTTGGTCCTTGCACACAATCGTGTAGGCAATCAAGTCCGTCTTCGCCCGCAGCCTCTTCACCGCGGCAGAATCGGTCGCAATGGCGTAAGGGATCGAGCCAGTTGGCTGGTCTCGATAATATTCCAGACTCCTGACAATCGTGGGAGCGGGATCTGTCGAACCCAGAATTGCCCCAACTCGCATATCTCTCGGAAGCGACACAATTTCATATAGAGCTTCTTTGTTCAAGGAAAGGGAAAGGGCTACCACCCTTCTATTTATCGGAGAAACTATCTTTTGGACAAACGCGGAATGATAAAACGTGGTCAAAACATAATCGGCATGATTGAGAAAGTCACCATCCGCGCATTTTGTCTCGGCAACATTGGCCAAAGACCCGGTAAGCATCCCCTGAATTTCGACATTGAACTCCGATAGTTCCTTGCGAAGATCAGTCACGTAGTCGTCAACAAACTCTGAATGGCATTCCACAAACGCCAATCTGCGAGAAGGTACTCGGTGCTTCATGGCGGTAGCTCTGTAGACCATGTTCCGCGCAAGGACCATGGGATCGAATCCGTGTTGAATAGACGAAGACAGGGTTTCATCAACGAATTTGGCCAATCGTAGGCGCTCTCGTGCCTCCTGGTCCGAGTCTTCCCTGATTAAGGTAACTTTCCACCCTATGCCAGGGCGAGTCGCGAGCACTCCTCGCGACTGCAGCCATCTATAAGCCTTATCGACGGTCAGGAACGAGATCCGAAGCTGCTTGGCGA
>DATNKA010000982.1:0-3203 GCA_035603655.1 Candidatus Acidiferrales bacterium
ACCACTCACCGGTGGCGGAGTCTGCATTTGATCGGAAGTGCTTTCCGGACCGACAACGGCAGGCACCGGTGCTGCCGGAGTATTGTCCACTTGCGACCACAGAGTGGCCGCGGGCAACGCCAGCAATCCTACGCAGATTCGCTCAAACAGTTTCATGATTCGGAACAATGCCTACGGAACAACGATGGTGTCGCGGGGCAGAAGCTTAATGTTCTGGGCAGGATTCTGGCCCTTGACGACTTCCTTGTAGTTGAAGCGCAGCCTGGTCTGACTGCCATCTGCACTCTGACGAAGAATGTAAATAGATTTCTGTTTGGCGAAGTCGCGGAATCCCCCGGCGACCGCGATGGCATCTAGCACCGTCGCTGCATTGGCGATTGCGTAGGAGCCCGGTCGTGTCACTTGTCCCAGGATGTTGAACTTTTGACTGTTGATTTGCTGAACGATGACGGTGACTTCCGGTTCGGCTATGTAACTCTTCAGCCTAGCAGCAATCTCTTGTTCCAACTTGAGCGGAGTCTGCCCGGTGGCTTGCACTTCTCCAACGAGTGGCAGCGAGATCTTTCCATCCGACCGCACCGGGATCGAACGTGAAATGTCCGGCTCCTTCCAAACGTTGATGGCCAAAACATCATCGTTGCCGATCATGAAACTGGCGTCGTGCGGCTTCGTAGTCGAGGCAACGTCGCTGCTCTGAGCGGGAGCGGCTTGCGGCGCTTCGGAGGCTGGGGCGGGAGCATTGCTCGGTGGCGCCGCTTGCGCCCATACTGCCATAGCGAGAACGAAACACGCGGTGGCAGAGAACAGTCCATTTCTCCGTGAACGGCGCTTGATCCTGATCATCGCCAGTCCGCTCATCTTGATTTTTGTAAGCTTCTCGCCCATGCTGATGGCTTCCTGATTCAACTGGCTTTTCCGTTTCCCTTGTTCTGAGTTGAAAAGATTAATCTCGCTCCCGGAAAAGACGAAAGGTAGGACTCCGGAGCGCTCATCGCGTACTGCTCAATCTTGTACAGAATCGTACGATAGCTTACACCCAACAGGCGCGCAGCTGCTTTCCGGTTCCATCCCGTCTTTTCCAGTGCCGCCGAGATTGCATTTCTCTCGGTTTCCCAGCGAACACTTTGAATCATGGACTTCAAAGATTGCGGTATGGCTCCGCCTTCAGCAGCTTCGACTTCTTCGCGGGAGGTCCCGGGCAGCAATCCTTGCGGCCGCTCGACGTCGATTGCAGAATTTGTTTCCAGTTCGCTCAGCGTAAGTTCTTCATCGCCCGCTATCAAATAACGTTTGACAAATGTCTCCAGTTCCTTCAAGTTTCCCGGCCAGGAGTGATTCTGGCAGGCATCCAGCGCCGACTGGGTGAAGTCCCGTGGAGCAAGACCATAGTATTTTGCGAGCTTGTGCATCGAATAACGAAGGAGAAGTTTTATTTCCTCCCTGCGCTGCCGCAAGGGGGGGACATTTACAGTGAAGGCACTGAGACGGTAGTAAAGATCGGCATTCAGCCGTTTTTCAGAAAGCGCCTGGTCCAATTTATCGCTGCTGGCGGCGAGGATGCGGACATCCACTTCGACCACTCTAGCGTCCCCCGACCGGGCGAAATGCTTCTCTTGCAGAACCTTTAGCATTCGCGCTTGCAACGCCAGGGGCATCTCCGCGATTTCATCGAGCAGGATCGTGCCCTTCTGACCAATCTCGAGCTTGCCTAAGCCTTTGTGTGAACCATTCGAAGATCCATTTTGTCTGCCGAATAGTTCAATCTCGAGCAGATCAGCCGGCATCTCCGCACAGTTGACTCTCAGGAATTTGAATCCAGACTGGACTGACCTCTCGTGAATGAGGCGCGCGACCGTACCTTTGCCACTTCCAGGCTCCCCTAGAATGAGCACCGGTACATCGGCCTGGGCAAGCAACTCGGCCTGCGCGCGAAGCTGCTGCATGATGGGACTGACGTGGAGAAAAAACTCATCCTCGCCCAGGGACTCAATGTCTTCGCTCGCCATCTCAGCTTCCGCATCATCGTTCGACGTACCAAGGTGCCGGCGGATTACGGATTCGAGTTGGCCCTCACTGAGCGGCCGCACCAGTACCTCTTTAGCGCCGAGGCGGGTTGCTTCTTTCTGCCGGTTCGCATCCTCGGGATCGCAAAGCACCACGATCGGAAGCTCTGGGCGGAGTCGGCGCAGCCAAGGCAAGAGCTGGAGACCGTCGGCCTCACCGCCGGGCGCGTCCAGTAATAACAGGTGGGGCGCGGCGCCGAATTGTACTCGCTCCATCGCATCCCAGCCGCTGGCCGAAGTTTCCAGATGCCAGGAATTGGATTGCGCAGTGCTGCCAAGCAGACGAAGCATCGAGGCTTCACTGCTTACGACCAGCAGTCGAAGTGTGTCAGTTGTATTTGCCGCCATGTTTGATAGGCCCTTTTCCGGAAGGTCAAGGAGAGGCTCTCCGGATATTTCAGGCAGGTTCGACTTCGTATCCTTCTACGCGTACCGCCAGCGAGCGCTGGATTGCCTCTACCGAAATAACCAGCGTGCGGTCCCCATTACGCGAGACCAGTATGCCCTCCATGCCGTCGAGTGCTCCGCTCCGGATACGCACCCGTTGGCCAATCTTGAGGTATGGATGGGAAGACCAGGGCAGCTGGGTTTCGACCAGACTTCGAACCGCGTCGATCTCGGCATCTGGAATCGGTGCGCCCTCGCCGCAAGCCCCGACCAGTGCAAAAACTCCGTCAACGCGGAGAACACGCAGGCGGTCCACCCGGTTCGGTATGAATTTGGCGAATACATAACAGCTGAACAGCGGCAATTGCACTGATTTCTTGCGATCGCTCCAGCGATGCACTTCGGTAACGAGAGGAAGGAATGTGGTCACACCTCGCTCCGCCAGCCGATGAGCCACTATTTTTTCATGCCGTGGACGAGTATGTAGTCCGTACCATTGCTCGCCCTCGTTTTCGACGAGTGCAACGGGTGGCTGCGGATTCCACGGCACGCTGGAGACTGACATAGCTTCGCCCTCTAAGTCACTCTTCTCAGAATGACCCCAAAAACAGAAACAGCTAGAGTGTCGCTTTCGAAATCTCAATTACGAGATTTCAGGGGGAAGACCGGTGGTCAGGAAGCCGGGGGAGATCTGGCCTGCCTGTTAAATCAAATTCAGGGTTGCCTTACAAATTCGTTAGTTACAGATTAAGG